>CAYUKJ010000001.1:0-20596 GCA_964445245.1 uncultured Methanosarcinales archaeon
AGTCTTGACCTGGCGGGTATTTGCCTAAGAGCCCGCACACCCACTAGTTTTTTATATACCCACCTTTGCATGGCGCGCATGGGCCTGCGCATTCTCCCCATCGGGGGCTTTGGCGAGGTCGGCCGGAACTGCTGCGCCGTCCAAGTAGACGACGAGGTCGTGATCCTTGACTTAGGACTCCAGATGGAAAAGTACGTGCAGTATACCGATAGCGAAGACTACGAGACCGTCTCCGGAAAAGCGCTCATGGAGATGGGCGCCGCGCCCGAGCTCACGATGCTGGACGACCTGCGCAAGCGCGTCATCGCCGTCTGCATCACGCACGCCCACCTCGACCACCTGGGGGCGGTGCCGTACCTGGCCAACCGGTTCGACTGCCCGGTCTTCGGGACGCCCTTCACGATCGAGGTCCTCAAGCGCATCCTGCGCGACGACAACCTGAGCCTGCGCAACCCGCTCGTCGCGCGCCGGCCCAACACGACGTTCCGCCTCTCCGCCAAGATCGCCGTAGAGTTCGTGTACGTGACGCACAGCACGCCAGAGACCGTGATGATCGTGCTCCACACGCCCTATGGCCAGGCCATGTACGCCAACGACTGGAAGCTCGACAACTGCCCGACGCTGGGGCCGCGCACCGACGTGAACCGGCTCCGCAAGCTTCGCCCGAAAGTCCTCATTTGCGACGCCCTCTACGCCCAAGTGCGCCAAAAGACGCCCAGCGAGATGATTGCGCGCGAAATGCTCAAGGACGTCCTGCTCGGAACCCCGTCGGAGGGGCGGACAGTCGTCGTCACGACCTTCTCCAGCCACATCGCCCGCCTCAAGAGCCTCGTGGAGATCGGGGAGCGGATGGGCCGCCGCGTCGCCTTCATCGGGCGCAGCCTCTCCAAATACACGGAAGCGGCCGAGACCTGCGGCCTCGTCGACTGGCGGGGCCGCATCAAGCTCGTCAAGTACGGCAGCCAAGTCACCAGGTTCTTCCGCAAGCTGACCCACCCCGAGAAGTGGCTCCTCGTCGTGACCGGCCACCAGGGCGAGCCCAAGGCCACGCTGGCCAAGATGGCGGCCGGCCTCTACCCCTTCCGGCCCGGCGACCACGTCGTCTTCTCCTGCCAGGTCATCCCCGTCCCCGTCAACCGGGAGCACCGCCGCGTCCTCGAGGAGAGGATGCAGGGCCTGCACCTGCGCATCTTCAAGGACATCCACGTCTCCGGCCACGCCAGCCGCGAGGACCACCGCGACTTCCTCGAAATCCTGAGGCCCGAGCACGTCCTGCCCACCCATGGCTTTCTGGGGATGCAGCGGGCCTTTCGCGACCTCGCCGAGGAGCTTGGGTGGGCTCTCAAGGCGGTCCACTTGGCCAGAAACGGCGACCGCCTCGAGATCCGCTAATCCGGGCGCCCTTCCGAGACGGGGCGGGGGCCCACGAAGCCGAGAAGGGGCATGTCCGTATCGGCAAGGACGCCCCCAAGCAGGCCGTCGCAGAGGCTTTTTTGCGCGTGGTAGCAGGTGCCGCAGACCGTACCGTTCATGTACGGGTGCCGGCGCTCCTCGTTCTGGCGCTTGTAGGCGCGCGCAAACGACAGGTCGGTCAACAGCCGCTCTTCAATGGAAAATTTTTCTGCCAAGAGCGACTGCACCTCGCCGAAGGCGGGATCGTTGGGCGCGAACTTCGCGATGTAGATCTTTTGCCGGCGGAAGACTGCTTCATCCACGACCTCCGGCGGCGGCGTGCCTGGCATGATGAACGGCGAGCAGATCAGGACGCAGTAGACATTCCCCTGCCGATTGAAAGCGTGTTGCAAGGAGAGCCCGTACGCCAGCTCCTGGTAGAGGTGCTTGGGGCGCGGGTAGTGCACCATCCAGGTCGTCTTGTAGTCGAGGACAACGAGATCGCAGTCGCCGACAAAGAAAAAGGCGTCGGGATGGCAGATGAAGGTCCGCGGCTGCCCGCCGACCCGCAGGGCCGTGACGAACTCGCGCTCGGCATACTCCCGGGCCTCGGCGGAGCGGCCCACCCACGGGATCCACCGCTCATACTCCATCAGGCCCTCGGCATGGCCGAGGCAGATTCGATGGACGAGCGTGCCGAACAGCGACGCCTGGTCCTGGAAGTCTGGCGTGTAGCGCTCGCGCTTCACAAGATCAGGACGGAGGTCATACAGCTCGCGGAGCAGCTCGCGCTGCCGCTCGTCCGAAATCCGAAGTGAGAACAAGGCCGACAGGGCGCAGGCGTCCGGCGTCGCCGAGTGACGGCCGTCCAACGGAGTAGGAGGCGGAGGGGAAAGGGGCGGCGGAATCTGCCACGGCTTTTCTCGGAGCTCTTCTTGGAGCCGGAGGAACTCGCGGCTGGCCCGCCACATGCCGACCTTGACCAGTTCGTCGCTAGCCAGCCACCCCAGCGCGTTCTTCACGCGCGTGATGCCCAGGCGCCTGCGCACCGCGCCGGTCCACAGGAGCGTTTTTTCCTCGGTGGAGAGCCCGTCGATGAGGGGGTGGGCCGCGCAGGGCGTGATGTCCCGGCGGTAGCGGCACTTGTCCGCGCACAGGACGTACTGGTAGTCCGGGCAGTGCTCGAGGCGCCCCAGCGGCCCAATCTGCAGCCGGCGCGGCGTGGCCGATTGCCTCGGAGCCCGGCCGCGGCGCGCCAAAAAATCCTTTCGGATGTGGCCGAGAAGACGCGCCAGGGCGGAGGGATGGGCCAGGCCCAGGCTGGTGATCTCGTTGGGAGGCATGGGGCCCGACTCGCCCCCGACCAGGAGGGGTTGGTGGTGCGTGGCGGCGTCCAGATATTTCGGGATGCGCCGGAAGATCTTCATGCCCGTCCCGTTCAGCGTAGCATACACCGGGAACCCGTCCTTGCCCCACGCGGCCAGCGTTTCCGTATACTTGAGGCGGCGGAAGACTTTGGCGTACTGCGCTGCCAGGATTTCTCGGGCGACGCAGGCTTCGTACTCAGCATGCTCAAGGAAAGCCGTCTTGCGGCCCCCGAACCTCTCCGCGATGGTTTGCGCGTAGCGGTCCGGCTGGGCTTTGAGGAGGCCCAGGGTGAGGTCTGCCTCGAAGATGTGGGGGGCGAACTCGTAGTTGCCCACGCCGGGCGCGCCTTCAGGGGCCATGGCCGAAGAGAAAAACCCCCCTTCTTCGGCCAGCTCCGGGAGCGCCAGCGTCGGGACGCCGGCCCGGAACTGCCACGGGTACGGCACCGGCCCATACGGCAGGAACACATAGTGGGCCTCCAAATCCGACAGAAACTCCTCGTCTCCGAAGAGGCCCAGCAGTCCGGCCAGGTTGCGCGTCAGGAGGTTGCGCGTTGAGACCGGATCCACACAGGCCTTCACCGCAGGCCGGGCCTCGTCCGCCGGCGACTGCGCCTCATAGAGGACGAGGATGCGCCCCTCCAGGGCGTCCACAGCGTCCCAAAACCGGGCCCAGACGCGCTTGAAGCGCATGTGGCGCGCCCGCTTGCGCTGCTCCACCGACGCGATCGCCTCGCCCAGGACGCCCTCTAAGCTTGGCGAGCCCGTCCGGATCCGGTACGGGCCGATGCCCCGGAAATGGAGGCCGCTTGCAGCGTCCCGGTTGATGTCCACGACGTCCGCGAGACTGCCGATGAGGTCGACCTGGTGGACGGTCCGCATGCCGCCGGGAGAGCCGCAAAGCCTAATAAACCTTTCCGGATTCCCGACGGGGATGCGCCGGGCCATCTGCACCGACATCGTCGCGCCCTCCACAGCCGCCGAACGCCGGCGGGGCCGCGTCAAATTCGTCCTGTACGACCCGGCCAAGCCGGCCCTCGAGGTCGTGGAGAACGACGGCCTGTGGCGGCGCATCCCGTCCTCTCCGCGCGAGGGCTGGTCGGACGAGGCCGCCGCGTGGTGGACCGAAAAAATCCGGGCAGACGTGCGCCGCGAGTTCGGAGAGGAAACTCCCGTCCAGGTCATTGAACGCCACGTCGGCCCCTTCGGCCGCGAAACGCTAGAGGAGCCCCTCGAATACCACGTTTTCGCCGTCGAGCAGCCGTACCTCCCAAAAAAACGCCTCGAAGCAATCCTCCCGGCCTGGTTCGCCCTCACCCACCCCTTCTGCCGCGCCGACCAGCAGCTCCGCATGCAGTTTGGCATTCCCTGGAACTACGTCGACCTCGACGGCGATGGCCGCGTGCATCCCACCGCCGAGCCCGTGCCCCCCGACCTCTTCATCGACGCCAAGATGGTCGCCATCGACATCGAGACCAAGGGCTGGCAGTGGCAGGACCTCCTCCCCCGCCTCGCAGGCTTTGACGCCGCCGAGCTGCGCGAATTCTACCGCGGCGCCTGCCGGCTCTACCGCGAGCCCGTAGAAGAACGCACGCTCAACCTCTACGCGAAGGAATACCTGCTCTCACGCCTCAATCGCCTCGTCAACGAGCACAGAGACGAGCAGATCACGACTGTCGCCTTCGTCACCGAATCCGACTTTGGCAACCACGTCCTCTCCCTCTACCGGGGCGACGACATGCTTGCCACAGACATAGGGTTGGGCCCCCTTGAAGCCCGCCTGACGCCCGTCAGGGACCAAGCCGACCTCGGGGAAAAACTAACCGGGCTTTTTGAGGCCTACAGCGCCGCCCCAGGCGGCCCCATCCTCTGGGTGGCCGGGCACTATCTCACAAACTTCGACCTTGAAAAATTGGCGCACCTCACGCCCTTCCGGGCAGGCGCCGGCAAGACGCCCCCGTTCTACGACGCCAGCATCGGCGGATTCCTGACGCGGCGCCGGCTCCGGGGCATGTTCCTCGGGGAAGGCGCGATGGCCCAGTACTTTCTGGACACGCCCAACAACAAGCTGCCCACCGTCACGCGTGAGCTCCTTGGCCGCGCCGTCGAAAAGCGCCTGGCCCACGCTGAATTGCCCGGGCAAGTCGAGCGCTGCGAGGCCGGCGACCGCGGGGCCATCAACACGTACCACCTCTACTGCCTCGAGGACACGGGCTCCAGCTTCTACAATGCCAAGGCCTTTCTGCCCGAGCTTGTCCGCGTCGCCGCCAAGAACCGCGTCCTGCCCGACGTGATGGACACGACCAGCATCCACACCAACGCGCTCAACCACTGGAACCGCAACTCGCAGGAGCGCCTGGGCTGCCTCCTCCTCCCACCCAGAAAGGACGAGGACCGGAAGCGCCGCGACGCCTTCAACCTTGGCGAGGCGACCGTCGACCTCCTCCTGCAGCACGCCCCCGGCGGCTGGCGGGCGCGGCGGGGCGCCTTTGCGGCCGTGCGGTTCTACGACCTCATGCCGTTCTTTCCAAGCCTCCGCGACGCCCTCCTCAACGGCGACGCGGCCCGCGCCGTCCTGGCGCGCTATGACTCCGCGACCGACCCCGTCAAGCGCCACATATTGCTCAAGGACCTCCACGGCGACTGCGGCTATCTCGTCGTGCGCCTCTCCGAAGTCCTGGACTTTCGGCGGGGGACGCCGCCGCCCGACCCCGCCGAAGACGTGCGCTACACCGCCGAATTCGGCTGGGGCTGCTGGGCCGGAGAGCGCGGATTGGCCGAAGCGCACGCGCGCGCAATCCACGAGCACGCAGCCGCCCTTTGGGGCCGGCTCTCCCGCGCCGAGGTCATCAACTTGGGCCCCCACAACTTGGCGGTCCTCGAAGATCCATGCCTCGACGCCTTCGAGGACTGGCTGGCAAAGGCCCACGGCGGCTTCCGGCGCGCCCGCGGCCAGTGCCTCAGCGTTGCGCCCGGAAAGTACGTCGCCAGCTTCGGCGGCGCCTGGCGCGGCTACGGGATGAATGCCCACAAGGACCGCGCCAACAACTTCCGGTTCGAGGAGGCGGCATACCGGCATTTTTTCAGGGCCTTGTTCCTCTCGGAAGAGGCGTTTGATGAGCGCAAGCGTGCCGCCCTCGCCGCGCTGCAATCCGACCTTGGGCGGTTCTGGCGCGACGAGGTGGACCCCTTGGACCTCACGCTCGTGCGCCAGGCAAAAAAGAAAGGGGCCGCGGACTATTCCATCCGCGCCAAACTTCGCCACATCCCCCAGATGACGCTGCAGGGCACCGGCCGCCACGAGCAGTTCACCGAACGCTACAGCAAGCATGACCTGGGAGCCTTCCTCACGGGCAGTCCCTACTCGGACGAGTACCGCCGCCTCACCGGCGTCAAGACGCTGGCCCCCCAAGGCTCCTTGCGCCGCCTGCTTGTCGCCCTCATGCCCCTCTCCAGGCTCGACGCTCCCCTCTACGACAGATTCCTCGGCCCGGAAACGGCGCCCGGCGACGTGGACGCCGTGCTCGAGGCGTATGCGCGCCACCAACGCACTGCCGCCCTCCGCGCCAGCCAGCCTTCACTCTTTGAGCCATGACACACGCAGATTCCGACGCCCAGAACCACCGCCGCTACCTCCGCGAGCTGGCCGGCCCCTGCCAGTCCAAGGCCGCCCAGCGGCTCCTGGCCCGCCTTGCGGCCGAAGAACGCGGCGAGGTCTCCCGCCCCTTGAACCTGCCGGGGCGGCCCGCATCGCGAACCGGCCCCGACCCGCCAGGCTTTGACGATGTCCGCCTGCTGTTGGCAGGGATTTTCGGCCGGCCACCCACAAGGTTTATAAACGGCCTGCGGTTTGCCTTTTACGGTGATGTGATGTGAAACTGGTCCTGGCCGAGCCCACTCTCCTCAAAGACAGCGTCTCCATCATCTCGGAGCTCGTCTCCGAGGCCCGCTTCAAGGTGGGCAAGGACGCCATCGAACTGGTCGCCATGGATCCGGCGAACGTCGCCATGGTCATCTACAAGCTCCTATCTTCCTCGTTCGCCGAATACAGCGTCAAGGAGGCCACAGCCCTTGCCATCAACCTCAACGACCTCAAGGCCGTCCTGCGCCGCCTCAAGGGCCACGACACCCTCACGATTGAGGCCGAAAGCGGCAAGCTCAAGCTCACCCTCAAGGGCGCGCAGACCCGGACCTTCCGCATCCCGCTTTTGGACGTGGAGGACCGCGAGCAGAAGATCCCGGACCTCAGCTTTGACGCGACCGTCACGCTGCCCTCGTCCACCTTGACCGACGCGATCGAGGACATGGACATCGTGGGCGAGTCCGTCTCCTTTCTCGTCGACAGCAAGGCCCTCCAGGTCCAGTCCGCGTCAGAATTGACGACCGCCAACGTCGAAATCGCGCCGGGCGAGGACACCAAGATCGTCGCCAAAGGCTCGATGAAGAGCAAGTACAGCATTGAATACCTCAAGAAGATGATCGCGGCCAGCAAGCTGGCGGACAAGGCCGTCCTAGCCTTCTCCAAGGACTACCCGCTCAAGCTGGACTACACCGTCCTCAACAAACTGCAGCTCACATTCATCCTGGCGCCGCGGGTGGACAACGACTAATAGCGAATCTCGTTAATAATGGAACAATTCCGAGATTCGCTAGAATGCACAACCTCGGCTGAAGGGCCGAGGTTGGCATGTCAAGGATCCCTGATCCTTGCATCCCAGCCATCCGGGGATGGCTGTGGATCCACAACAGCAAAGCTGTTGGGATGCACAGCAACCTTGCTGCTGGCATGCGAGCAGCATTGCTGCTCTGCATGCGAGAACCCGTGGTTCTCTGCATCCCAGAAAAAGAATGCTTTTTCTGTGGATAGCAAATCGCGATCAATAAGTTCCAATATTTCTGCGATTTGCTATAACCACGCACCGCCCTCTACGCCAGCCTGAGAATCTTCTCGACCTCCCCCGCGAGGATGTCGACGTCCTGCTCGGTGTTGTAGAGATACATCGAGGCCCGGACGCTCCCCGGCAGCTTGCGCGCATTAAACCAGCTGTGGACGCAGTGCGCGCCGCTGCGAACCGCGATGCGGCGCGCCGCGTCAAGCATGAGGGCGACGCGGTGCGGATCCATCCCGACGATGTTGAAGGAAAAGATGCCGCCCCGCAGCAGGGGGTCCGCCGGGCCGAGGAGCCGGATGGTTTCGTGCGGCAGCAGCCGCTCCGAGAGACGGGCGTTGAGGGCCTGCTCATGCCGCTCGATGTTGGCGGGGCCGACCTTGGCCAGGTAGCGGCAGGCCTCGCCCAGCCCGATGAGGCCCGCGTAGTCCTGGAGGCCGGCTTCGAGCCTGCCAGGCAGTTCTTCGGCCGTGTAGCCCTCGAGGGTGGAATCAATTACGGTTCCGCCGCCCAGGAGGAGAGGCTCAAGGGCCTCCAGCGCGGCCATGCGGCCATAGAGGACGCCGGTGCCCGTGGGGCCCAGCATCTTGTGGCCCGAGCACGCCAAAAAGTCGACGCCCAGGTCCTGCACGTCGACGGCGCGGCCCGGCACAGACTGGGCGGCGTCCGCCAGGACAAGGGCCCCGGCGCGGTGCGCGGCCCGGGCGAGGTCCTTGAGCGGGACTGTCGTGCCATCCAGGTTCGAGGTGTGCGCGACCGCCACAAGGCGCGTCCGCTCCGAGAGACGGCTGGCGAATGCGTCGAGAACGAGGCGGCCGTCCGGCGCGCTCTCCGCGACGACGACCCGGACGCCGCGCCGCCGAAGGCGCAGCCAAGGCAAAAGATTGGAATTGTGCTCCTTGTCGCTGATGAGCACTTCGTCCCCGGCCTTCCAGTCCAGGCCCGTGGCCACCAGGTTGATGCCTTCCGTCGTGTTCCGCGTAAAGACGACCTCATTGTCCCCTTTGGCGCCCAGGAGGCGGCGGACCTGGGCCCGCGCGCCGGCGACCTCGTCCTCGACGCGCCGCGCAAGGGCGTGGGCGCTGCGGCCAGCGCAGGCAGGATAGTCGCGGTAGTATTCGGCCATTTTCTCGATGACCTGGCGGGGCTTGAGGGCCATGCAGGCGCTGTCGAGGTAGATGATGCCGCGCGAGAGGACGGGAAAATCCTCGCGGAGCGCTTCGGGGTCAAGGCTCATGTGCCGAGGACCTCGTCGAGGACGGCCTGGAAGGTCTTGAAGGGCTTGGGCCCCACGATTTTTCTGGGCCCGATGAAGAACGTCGGCGTCCCCATGACGCCGGCCCGAATCCCTGCCTGGGTGTCGGCCTCGACTTCGCCGAGGAACTTCTGCGAGGCAAGGCACTCCTCGAAGCGCGGGACGTCCAGGCCGACGTCACGCGCAATCTCCACGAGCCGCCCCGGGATTAGCTGCGACTGGTTGGCGAAGAGGGCCTGATGGTAGGGCAGGTATTTGTCCTGCTCGAGCGCGCAGTCGGCGGCCAGCGACGCCTGGAGGCTCATGTTGTGGTGCGGAATGGTGAAGGTCTTGAACTGGAGGTTGACGCGGCCGGCGTAGCGCTCGAGGACTCGGGCGACAACCTCTTCGGCCTTCTTCGTGTAGGGGCAGGCGTAGCAGCCGAACTCGATGATTGTGAGGTTGGCCCCCGGCGCGCCGAGAACGGGGTCGTCGGGCTCGGCGGAGGGCAGGACGACGTCGTCAGGGACGAGGAGGTCGACGTCGGAGAGGCCGCTGTGCGCGCCCGTCGGGTCCAGGAGGCAGAAGCCTGTCGAGGCCGGCCCGTTGCAGTTCCCGTATTTCGCGAAATTGTAGATGCCCTGCGCCGAGACGACAAGGCTCCACACAAACACCGCAGCCACAAGCCAGGAGAGGAGCCGGAAATGCCGGTGCAGGAACCGGGCCGCCCCGGCCGAGCGCCGGAGGGCCCGACCGGTCACGTAGGATTGGATGCGGGCGTCCAGGCCGCTCCGGCATTTCCGGAGAGTGACGGTGCGAAACAGGCAGTCCGCCGCGTCGCGCGCCAGGCGCCGGTACTTGAGGCTAAAGACACCCAAGACCGCGAAGACAGGAAGGGCGATGAGGCATAGGACCATGAGCGAAGGACTTGGGTTCCAAAGAGGCCTTGCCGCTCCCTCTTAACTATTCCGGTCCTTGGCGCTCCGCACAGCCTCACGTCTTGGGCGCCGCCAATTCCTGCTCGATGGCGGCCGCAAAGGCCTCAACAGGCCTTGCGCCCGTGATGAGCTGGCCGTTCACAAGGAAGGCAGGCGTGCCGGTGACCCCTGCTGCGCGGCCTGCTTGGGCGTCCTCCCCCACTTCTCCAGCCATGGCGCCGGAGTCCAGGCAGGTATTGAACGCGCCGGCATCCAGCCCCAATTCCACCGCCCAGGACTTGAGGTTCTCGAGGCTGAGGCTGGCTTGGCGCGCGAAAATCAGGTCGTGGTACTCCCAGAACTTGCCCTGCTCGTCGGCGCACTCGGCCGCCTCCGCGGCCTTTTGGGCCACGGGGTGGAAGTCCAGCGGGAAGTCGCGGTAGACGAACCTGGCCTTGCCGGTGGCGACGTAGCGCTCCAGCAGTTGGGGCAGAGTCTGCTGCGCGAAGCGGGCGCAATAGGGGCACTGGAAGTCCGAGAATTCCACGATCGTGACGGGCGCGCCTGGCTCGCCCTTGAGCGGGTCCTCGGCGGACGCCGACAGCTTGGCCGGGCGGCCTTGGGCAGACACGAACCGGCTAAGGAGCACGATTTGGGCCGTCATCGCCGTGATGACGACGGCTTGGAGGATGAGGACGCCAACAAGAAGCGCGTCCCGTTTGGTCTGTTTTTTCATCGGCAGTACCTCCCGCCGAAGCGGTTTTCGGATGCCGGATGAGGCGATGCGGGCCTTTTATATGTTGAGGGACGTCCCTCGAAGAGCGCAGAGGATAGGAAATTCGGGCGCACGGCCCGGCCGCGATGAAAATCTCGCTTTGCTCGGGGTTTGTGGCCAGCTCGCCATCCGCCGGTCGCAAGCCTGGGCGCGACCACCCCGTAAGGGAGCCTCAGAAATCCAGTAGGATTTCTGGGCGCCAGAAACGCCTTGGGCGTTTCTGTGCCGACCCCCGGTCGCTGCCGCCTACGCAACACGATGTGGCTCGCCCTTAAGGCCACAAACCCACATTTTCATCGCGGCCGCACGGCCCAGAAGACATATAAATCCCCAGGAGGTCTTCAGGGGCATGCCAGAGGAAACTGTTTCCAGCCCTGCGGAACGCCGGCGGCAGAAGCGGGAACTCCGAAGAACAGGGCGGCGGACCCAGGCCGCCGCCGCCAAGTCATCCCAGCAAACGAGCAAAGCCATCAAATGGGGCATCGTAGCCCTGCTTGTCGGGGCCGCCATCTTCTTCGTCGCGCGCGCGGCAAGCCAGGCCAGCGCGGCCGCCCCCAAGGAGAAATTCCCCTACGGGACCGTGCATTGGCACGCGAAGCTGACCGTCGCCGAGTGCGGCGTGCCCCACGACTTCTCGAACCTGGGAGACGCCGTGCGCCATGCCGGCCTGACGATGCTGCACACCCACGGCGACAACACGATCCACATCGAGGGCGCCCCGCAATACTGGCACCAGATCACGCTGGGGCAATATTTCAAGGCGATCAATTACCCCTTCTCGGACACGCAGCTGGGGAAATACAAGAATGGGGACCCGTGCCCGGATGGGCAGCCCGGGACCGTCAAGGTGATTGTGGACGGCCAGCATTCCGGCGTTAAATCTGATTTGGTCTTGCGGGACGGGAAAAGCATCCGCGTTGAATTCAGCCCAGGATAAATTTCTTTATAGATAATAAAAAAAATAACGCAATTTATTTATATAACTTCCGAGAAAAACGTATATAAATATAGATTTTCCTATATTGATGATGGAGCCCCGCAAACTGGCCTGGAAGATCGGCGGCGAGGCAGGCTACGGCATCATGACCAGCGGCCTCACCCTGAGCCGCTGCTTTGCCCGGGGGGGCTACCACATCTTCGACACGACCGAATACCCCTCCCTGATTAGGGGCGGGCACAACACGTACACTGTGCGCATCGAGGACGAGCCCATCGCGGCGCCAGTGCACCCCCTCAATATTTTGGTGGCGCTTGACGCCCCGACGGTGCGCCTCCACCAGGACGAAGTCCTCCCCGGCGGCGCCATCCTCTACGACCCCCAACGCGACACGCCGCCCCAAGGCCTGCCGCGGCGCACTGACATCAACTGGTACGCCGTTCCCTTCCAGCAGATCGCGCGCGACCTGCGCGCACCTTCTGTCATGCGCAACACCGTCGCGCTCGGTGCGACCCTCGGCCTGGTGCAGTACGATTTTGTAATCTTAGACGAGCTCTTCGCCGAGGTCTTCGGCAAGAAGGGAGAAGGGGTGAGCCGCGTCAATACCGCTTGCGCCAAGGCGGGCTATGACTATGCGGTGGCGCACTACGCGGCCGGATTCGGCCACGAGATGCCGGTCCTGGACCGGGCGCGAAAGTCCATGGTGATCGCGGGGGCCGAGGCGATGGGGATGGGCGCGATCGCCGCCGGCTGCAAGTTCTTCGGCGGCTACCCCATGTCGCCCTCGACCTCGCTTTTGCATTATCTTGCGAAGAACGAGCGCCGGTACGGCATGATCGTGAAGCACTGCGAGGATGAGATTGCCGCCATTTGCATGGCCATCGGGGCCGCCGTCGCCGGCGTGCGCGCCATGACAGGGACAAGCGGCGGCGGCTTCTCGCTCATGACCGAAGCGCTCGGCCTGGCCGGGATGACGGAGACGCCATTGGTCATCGCCGAGGTCCAGCGCGCGGGCCCCAGCACCGGCATGCCAACCAAGACCGGCCAGGAAGACCTGCGCTTTTTGCTGCACGCCTCGCAGGGCGAGTTCCCCCGCGTCATACTTGCGCCCGGCGACCAGGCCGAATGCTTCGAGCTCACGCGGCTCGCCTTCAACCTGGCCGAGCGCTACCAGCTGCCCGTCTTCGTCGTCTCCGACCGCTATCTGTCGGACGCGCACGCGACGCTGCCCCCCTTTTCCGCACCTTTCCAGGTGGGACACGGCCCGTATGACACGGACGCGGCCAGCCACCAGCGCTACCGGCTCACTGCCGACGGGGTCTCGCCGCGGATGATCCCAGGCACGCCCGGCCTGCGCCAAACGACCGTCGGCAACGAGCACGACGAGGCCGGCGACATCACCGAAGACGGGCGCGTCCGCGCCGCGATGATGGACAAGCGCTTCCGCAAGATGGCGCACCTGGCCAAGGAGATCCAACAGCCGACCCTGTTCGGACCGGCCGACACCGCCATGACAATCATCAGCTGGGGCTCCACCAAGGGCGCGGTACGCGAGGCGATGAAGTTCCTTGCCCGCGACGGGGTGCGCGTCAACCACCTGCACCTGTGGTGCCTCTCCCCTTTCCCGACAGAAGCCGTGTGCGCCGCGCTCACGGGCCGCACTCTGCTCATCGAGCACAACAAGACCGGCCAGCTGCGCGGCCTCATCCGCGAGCACTGCCTGCGCGACGTCGACTACGCGCTCTTGCACTACACCGGCGAACAGATCTATCCCGAGCAGGTCTGCGACGAGGTCCGCCGCCTCGTGCGCATTGCAGAGGTACCGCATGCATGTTAAAGTGAAGGCGGACCTGGACGTGCCGGAGAGCTCGACGTGGTGCCTTGGCTGCGGGGACTTCATGATCCTCGACGCGCTCAAGAACCTGGTGGTGGCCGGGGAGCTTGACACCGACGACGTCTACCTGATCAGCGGCATCGGCTGCTCCTCGAAAATCCCCCACTGGATCAAGGTCAGCGGCTTCCACTCCATCCACGGCCGCGCGCTGCCGATCGCGACGGGCGTGAAGCTGGCCACCCACCGCCTCACCGTGATCGTCGACAGCGGCGACGGGGACGCCTACGGCATCGGCGGCGGACACTTTATGCACGCCTGCCGGCGCAACGTGAAATTGACCTACGTCGTGCACAACAACCAGGTCTACGGACTCACGAAGGGCCAATGCAGCCCCACCACTGAGCAAGGGATGAAAACGCCCTCGACGCCCGCCGGCGCGCCGGACCTGCCAGTCAATCCCCTGGCGGTGGCGATCGCGGCCGGCGCCAGCTTCGTGGCGCGCACCTACGCCGGCGACGCCGCGCACATGCTTACCACCCTGCTGGCCGCGATCCGGCATCCCGGCTTTGCGCTTGTCGATATCCTGCAGCCCTGCGTCACGTACAACCACCTCAACACCTACCAGTACTTCCAGTCGCGCTGCTACGTGATGACCGACCACAATCCGGCCGACAAGGTCGCCGCCTTTGCGCGCGCCCTGGAATGGGGCGACCGTATTCCGCTGGGCACATTCTACGAGGAGATCCGACCCACGCTTGAGTCGCAGCTGCCGCAGATCAAGGACGTTCCGCTTGTTGACCAACCCATAGACGCCATCGATATCGCGCAACTGATGGCGGAGCTGATGTAGCCAAGACACACCAAAAACCGGCCTCCACAGGGTGCAGGGGGGGACAGAAGGTATTGGCCTTTTTCCTGCCACCGCGCGGCTCACGCGGCTCCAACCAAAAACCATAAATACGGGGACTCCCCGGGCCGCCCGTCGTTGAGGTGATCGCATGAAACCCGTGGTGCTTGGAGTGATTGTGTTGAGTGCTATCATGGTATTGGCCGGCTGCGAGCGCAACCTGGCCGGCAAGGCCATGCAGGTCGTGAGCGACGGCGAAGGCGGCGGCAGCAGCCTCGGCTACCTCTTCCTCGCCACGTATCCCCCGGGGGCCACAGTTGCTGTAGACGGGGTCCCGCAGGGGCGGACCGGGAACGCGCCGCTGCGCCTTGAAGTCTTTGCTGGCACCCGTACGGTGCGCCTCGAGATGCCGCAGTACACGGCCCAGGAATTCACCGTCGATGTGCCTGAGTGGGAAAGCGTCACGCGCATCGTCACAATGCCCGCCACCGCCTGCGTGGACACCGACGGGGGGGTCAGCGAATTCCTCTACGGGGAAACGCGGCGGGGTGCAAGCTTCAGCCGCGACTACTGCGCCTCGGATGGAAGGACGATCTATGAAGCCGCGTGTTCCGGCACTGCCACAAAGGCCTGCCCAAATGGCTGCGGGGGGCGCGTCTGCAAGCCCAGCCAGGGCGCCGTCACCTGCGCGGACACGGATTTTGGCCAAGACTTTAATCGCCTTGGGTGGACGTACGTGGGACCGGCCCCTGAGCGGTATCCCGGCGCGGTCTCATCCGGGGACTACTGCGAAGGCTCCACCCTCACAGAGTACTACTGCCAGGGCAACACCCTCCAAAGCACGACCTACGCCTGCCCCAACGGCTGCAATGCCGGGCGCTGCGGGCCTCCCGACGCCGCCTGCACGGACAGCGACGGCGGAATGAACCCCTTCGTGCGGGGCACCGCCAGCGGCAGCACCACGTCCAGAACCGACAGCTGCGGCAATGGCAACGGCGTCTGGATGGTCTGCGAGGCCTCCTGCTATCCCGGCGAGGCGATCGGCTGCTACGACGTCATCTGCCCAAGCAACCAGTGCCAAAACGGCGCCTGCGTCCGGTAGGCTTCTTTTTTTTCGATTTTTTTTACCGCAATATTTAAATAGCCCTCTCCTGGGAAGCGCCGAGGTGCCGCCCCCGTGAAACCTGTCCAGGCATTTCTCCTCGCGTCTGGCATCTTCCTGGCCCTGCTCCTCGCCGCGTGCGAGCAGGCCGGCGAGGCCTACAAGGCCAAGGACCGCCGCACCTATGGGGGCCGCTGCGTCGACACTGACGACGGCCGCGACATCTTCACCAAGGGCAAGGCCAAGGAGCGGGACGGCGTGACGCTGCGCGACGCCTGCGGCACGGAGCCCGGCTTGGTCGTCGAGGCCTTCTGCCGCCGCGGCCAGGCCGCCACCGAAATCCTCGAATGCCCGGGCCCCTGCCGCGACGGGGCCTGCCTCTCCACCTGCGCCGACAGCGACGGCGGCAAAAACCTCTTTGCGGCCGGCACCGCGCAGCTGGCCGACGGCACGACGCGCCAAGACGCGTGCTTTGACAATCTCTCCATCACGGAATACTACTGCAAGGACAAGACCCGCATGGGGGTCCTAATCGCCGGCTGCCCGGCCGGCTGCGCGAACGGCGCCTGCCTCGCCACAAACGGCACGAACCGGACCAAGCCGGAGAGGCTGTGCAGCGACAGCGACGGCGGCATCGTCCCCGCGCAAAAAGGCACCGTCCGCACCCCCACCGGCCTCGCCGCCCAGGACCACTGCCTCGACGCCCGCCAGCTCGTCGAGAACTTCTGCGGGCCCGACGGCAGCCCCCGCGAAGAGCTCGTCAGCTGCCCGGACCGCTGCCAAGAGGGCGAATGCCGCACCGGCAACCAGTCCTGCCCGCCCTGCCAAGGCGACGGATTCTGTGTGGGAGGGTGCGGCAGGGGCGGCTGCCCTCCCGACCCCGACTGCGCCGACATGACGACCTGCCAGGACTCCGACGGCGGCATCAACCCCAACATCGCCGGGTTGGCCAAGGACCATCAGACGGAGAAGCGCGACGCCTGCCAGTCCAACACGACACTGCTGGAGGCGTTCTGCGCGCCGGAGGCGGCAGCCAACCTCACCCTCAACAATTTGACGCCCATCCGCTTGTGCTGGCACAGCGACAGCACCCTCTACCTTCTTGAAGGCCGCGGATTTTCGCCGCGCACTGCCGTCACGTTCGGCAACACCCCCTCCAAGGTGATCTATGTGGACCGCCAGCGGCTCCTGGCGTTTGGCCCCGGCGTCACAGGCATCGCGGTCACCGTCAGGGACCGCGGCGCCGGATCCAGTCTGTCCCTTCCCATTGCGCGCTGCGTCCCGCCGCCCGCAGGATGGGCGCCCCCTCCTGAGCCCCTTCTCGCCGTCCCCGATGCCGGACCGGTTTCAGGCGGCACGGCCGTTTCGCTCTACGGCAATGACTTTGCTTTAGGCACCCCCGTGGCTGCGAGGTCCCGCGTCGACGCCGTCCTCGTCACCGACGTCTCCGGCAGCATGGACGAGCCGTTTCCGGGCGCCATCCCGGGCTGCGCGGCCGGCAGCAAACTCGACGTCGCCAAATGCGTCAACAAGAAATTCATCGACATCCTCCTTGCCGCAAGCCCCGGCAGCCGCGTCGGCCTCGTCTCCTTTGAGGGCGCCATCCGCGAGCGGCTCAACCTCAGCCGGGACGCCGCGGCCCTCAAAACCCAGGTCACAGGCTATGCGACCTGCGTCTCCTGCGGCCTCAAGGGCGCCACCGACATGCTCTCGGCGCAATCCACCGACCCGCACACCGCCAAAGCCATCCTCATCATGAGCGACGGGCGCGCGAACGCCTGCTACGCCGCCAACTGCAGGGCCGCCGGCGCAACGCCCGCCAAAGAAATGGTCGAGTTCGCCTGCGCGGCCCACCAGGAAGGCTATGACATCTTTGCCGTCGGCTTCGGCCTGGACCCGGTCGCCGAGGCCGAACTGAAGAAAGTGGCCTGCTGCGATGACTGCGCCCACTACGCCAACGGCGCCGACGCCGCCCAGCTGGCCCGCATCTACGAGCGATTCGCAGCGCAGATCGCCGCGCTGGCCGCCACGCCCGCCCCCATCGGCAGCCCCAACGTCAGCGTGGACGGCCTTGCGGTGCCCCTCACCTTCAGCAGCCACAACGTGCTGCGCTTCACGATGCCTCCGCATGCCGCCGGCCCCGCCGCCATCGCCGTCACCAACCCGGACGGCCGGACCACGAGAAAGGCGGCCGCCTTCACGTACGGCCTCGCGAATGCCAGCCCGCCGCTTGTCAACACGACCCCCGTCCCCTGCCCCTTCGGGTGCGCCAACGGCGCCTGCCTGCCCAACGCGACGGCCTGCCAGGACTCGGACGGCGGCCGCAAATCCCACACGAATGGCACGGTCACGACAAGCCTCAACGGCACCATCCTTGGGGTGAGCGTGGACGAATGCAAGAACTCTACCGTTCTCATCGAGAAATACTGCGCCCACGGCAGAAACGTGAGCGATCAGATCCGGTGCGAGGCCGGCTGCCTCGACGGGGCGTGCCGCCGCCCGAACCAGACGAACTCGACCTGCACCGACTCGGACGGCGGCCTCGACTACGGCCGCAAGGGCACCCTGTGGTGGAACGGCACCCTGTTCACCGACGAGTGCGTCAACGGGACGCTGCTTCGCGAGCGCTTCTGCGACGGCGGCCGGCTGCGCACAAAGAACCTCACATGTCCGGCCGGCTGCCGTGAGGGCGCCTGCCGGCCAGACAACGCGAGCAACCGCACCTGCACCGACTCGGACGGCGGCTTGGACTACTACGCTCCCGGCGTCGCCCGCGAATTCGTCAACGGCCAGGAATGGAGCCACAGCCGGGACGAGTGCGCCACTGATCACGCCATTTTTGAGAAGTTCTGCCAGCCCGCAGGCCTCATCGGCCGCGAGCGCTTCGAATGCCCCGGCCGATGCCGCGACGGCGCTTGCCAAGGCGTTCCGCCGGCCAACGGGTCGAACACGTCCTGCACAGACTCCGACGGCGGCCTCGACTACGGCCGCAAGGGCACCCTGTGGTGGAACGGCACCCTGTTCACCGACGAGTGCACCAACCAGACCGGCCTGGCCGAGCAGCACTGCAGCAACTCTCGCCAAAACCTGTCCTTCTTCTCGTGCCCCGGCGGCTGCGAAAACGGCGCCTGCCGCGGCCACATCGCCGGCCAATGCCGGGACGCCGACGGCGGCGCGGACTTCGGGAACGCCAGCAGCGTCGCGATCCGGGACCTCTTCTTCACCGACTACTGCGAGACGAACGTGAAGCTCGTCGAATCGACGTGCTCGGCTGCTGACTGGTACGAGCCCCTCAGCCACCGCTGCGCCGCCTGCTGCATCGCAGGGGCCTGCCGCACGGACGCGGAGTGCCGGCGGCCCCTCACCTGCACCGACTCCGACGGCGGCCTCAACTACACCACCGCCGGGTGGCTCACCTACTGGCCCCCCGACCACCCCGACGACCTGCCAGGCCGCTACGACTACTGCGCGAACCGCAAGGAACTCGTCGAGTTCTTCTGCCAGGCCAACGGGGAAGGCAACACCACCCGGCACCTCTGTCCCAGCGGCTGCGACCCCAAGGGGAAGTGCAGGCCGTAAAGCCAAGCGGCGGGCACCTAATCGCAGTCCCGACAACGCGCTTCACTTGCCCGATAATTTCTTAAGCCCGCACGTCCTCCCAGGGCGGTCATGTCTTACCGACTCATCTGCTTGGATCTGGACGGCGTGCTCTTCAAGGACGTCAACTTCTGGCTGGAGATGCACAAGGCGTTTGGCACCTATGCGCAGGGCGTCGAATTGACGAAACGATACCTGCACACCGACTACGATAGGCTCGTCAAGGAGGTCGTCGGCACGCTCTGGAAGGGCAAGGATGCCGCGCCATATTTTCGGCTGGTGGGCTCATTGGAGTATCTGCCCGGCGTCCCCGAGGTCTTCGCGCACGTCAAGCGCCTGGGCCTCACCACCGCGATCATCAGCGCGTCTAGCATCGAGGCCGCGTGGCGCGTCCAGCGCGACTTTGGCGTCGACTACATCTATGCAAACGAGCTGGTCATCAAGGACGGCAGAGTCAGCGGCGAGTTCATTTGGCCCATCGGGGCTGGCCGCGACAAGAAAGCCAAGGCCGTCATGGAGCTCTGCGACCTCCTCAACATCAGCCCCCGCGAGGCCATCTGCATCGGCGACAGCGACGCCGATTTGGAGGCCTTCAAGATCGTGGGGCGCTCCATCGCGTTCAACTGCGCCTCCGAAGAACTCAAGCGCGCCGCGACCTACGTCGTGGAGTCGGCCGACCTGCGCGACGCGCTGCCGTATCTTGCTCCTTGACCAGGATGAACGGCTCGTCGAAAACGGGCACCTCCACGCCGACTTCTCTGTACGCTTCCGCCGGAATACCCAGGTCCGCCACCCACAGCTCCGACGGATGCTTCAGGCTTTCCTTCTTGGGCGCTGACAGGGCCAGGGTGTGCGTCGCCCCGACGCAGAGCCCGCGCCCGGTGTCCGGGTCCATCCCGGAGGGGACGTCAATCGATAGGATGAGCGCAGATGTGAGACGGTTGACCTGCCGCACCAGCGCGTCAAAGGGCGGCCGAAGCGGCCCGCGCACATTGAAGCCGAAGAGGCCGTCGATGACAAGAGGCGCGTTTGTTGGCAGCCGTTCCAGCACGACGAGTCCCAGTTTTTCGGCCGTCTCCCGATGCTGCCTCCACAACGCATCCGTCCCTTCCTTTGGAATCAGCAGCGACAGCGTCCAGCTCCAGGCGTGCAGATAGCGGGCCGCCACGAGCGCGTCGCCGCCGTTGTGGCCCGGCCCGACAAGGACGAGCGCGCCCTTGCTCTTCACTTGAGGAAGCAGGAGGAGCTGCGCAAGGCGCGCGACCTGGTAGCCGGCCAGCTCCATGAGCTGCGGGATGGAAATGCCGAATTTGGCGGGCAGCAGCTCGTCGAGGCGCTGGGCTTGGGCGCGGGTGAGAAGGGGGAGCTTCATGCTCCTTTCAACACGCAGGGTTTTATCTAGTTTGCGGACTCAGCGTGTACCCCAGCCCTCATCCCTTAAGGTGAACAGGGCCACCAGGTAGAGCCAGAAGAGCCCAAACTCGTGCACGAAGGCGTACGGCAGCGAGTAGATCGCCAGCCGCTTGTTCTCGACGAAGAGGAAAAAGTTGCGGATAAGGGCGACCGTCAGCACGGATCCAATAAACGCGGGAATGAAGACGGGATATAGAATCATCGCCACAAGCGCGCTCACGCGCACGGCCACGCTCCAGAACGGGATCACCAGGTTTAAGAGGACCTCGGTAGGGAGCAGCGCGCTGTGCCG
>CAYUKJ010000001.1:20606-24033 GCA_964445245.1 uncultured Methanosarcinales archaeon
GAAGGCGAACCGGAGAGTGATCAAGGATTCGCGAAGGAAGGATTTCTTCCAGCGGAGTTGCTGCTTGAAGAACTGCGGCAAGGCCGTCGGGGCAAGGGTGTAGCACAGCGCCTCCTCGGCGTATTGGATTCGGAACTTGTCCTTGAGCACGAGGTTCGTCAGGTGCCGGTCATCGCCGTAGCTGCAGGCTTGGCCCCAAAAGCGCTGGTTGACATATGGGTCCAAGTACTTTGCGAACAGGTCGGCCCGGTAGGCGCTCAGGACGCCGCTGCAGCAGGTGACGATCCCGAACCCAGACAGAGATTTTCGCTCGACGTTGAAGGCGTTCCAGTACCTCGCAGAGATCATGCGCGTCAGGAGGTTGTGTTTCACGTTGAAGACGCGGACATTGCCGGTCGTGGCGCCGACCTCGATGTCGTCAAGCAGGGGCTGGATGAGCTTGAGGAGCGCGTCCTTGGCGATGACGGTGTCCGAGTCCATCGTCACCAGGAACTGCCCTGCCACGTGAGCGAATCCGGCCTTTTGGGCGTGGCGCTTGCCCCGATTCTGCTCGAAGCGCACGAACTTGACGAAAGACCCGAATTTTTCCCGGACCATGTCTGCGCAGGCAGTCGTCGTCGAGCCGTCATCCACGACGATGATCTCCTTGTTGCCGTCGGCCCGGATGAGGCTGAGGATGGCCTTCTTGAGCAGCGTCACGTCTTCATTGTAGAAAGGGAGGAGGACGCTGATGAGCTCCTGGTTGTAGGTGACCGCGTTCTTGATCCGGCTGGGCCGAAGCTCCATGAAGAATAGGAGGATGAACCGGTACCAGAGATAGACCAAGGTGAGGACGACATAGATTTTCAGGTACAGCTCCCAGCCTGTCAGCATGGTTTCACCTCAGAAACCAGTATTGGGCAGATTTGCGGACCCGAAAAACAAGAAAAAATCAGGGTCCTCGCGCCTCTTTTTCCCTCGGTATGCTCAGCTGATCTCAAAGGGGGCCACCAAGATGATGGAATGGCGGTTCTTGACGACGATGCAGTTGCCCAAGTCGCCGATCCGCTCGATTGCGATCTCGCGGTCAAACGTGGTGTCCTTGACGCGCGCCACGATCGTCGTGCGCCCGCCCGCACGGGCCTGCGTGATTGTCACGTCGAAGTTCTCCTTCAGCTCTTCAAGCTGCTGTATCGTCATCTCGCAGACCTCGCCCTCCGTCGCAAACACCGAGACGGACGGATGCGCATTCCGGGTCATGGCCAGAACCGCCGGCTGCTCTGCGTCGCTTTCCGCGGCGACCATCGCGATGGCTTCCGCGAACCGGTTGTCGGAGGACGCGAAGACAAGGGCGGTAAACCCGCTGAGGATGAGAAACAGAAGACCATATCCAACCTTACGCCGTGTGTGCATCTTCATCACCCCTAGGCCCGCCCCCAAAGCGGCTGATGCCCCTTCAGGTGAGCCTTCTCCACTCTCTAGATAGAACATATTAATATACTTTTGTATTCTTTTGTATACTGATATACGATTGTCATGAGTTAGTGACAGATTCAGAGGAAAAACGCTTAAATAGTAGTTAGTACTCTTAAGTAATTACATTATTCGTCTCGCCATGAACATCCGCCTTGACCAAACCGCCCTTGACCAGATTGTCGGGGCATTCACCCAGGACAGGCCTGGCCACCTCAAAGTCGGCTTTCTGGCCGGCCAGCAGGACGAGGGCATCCTCCAGATCCTGGGCGCCTACGTCCCCCCGCCCAATGGGTCCGATCCTGTGCCAGTCTCAAATGGCGACGCCATGGACGCCCTCCAACGCCTGGAAGCATCCGGCCTGCGCCTCCTGGGCGTGGCAGTCTACCACGGGTTCCTCAAGACGTATGAAAGCGAGCTGGCGACGCGGTGCCGCAAGGCCCTCGCGCAGGACGGACTTCCCGACCTGGCCCTCGTCGTGAACGCGCAGAAGGAATACCTGATTCTGCAGTAGCGCTTCATCCGGTCCGCAAATCGAACCGGAGAACCTCTACGCCTACGAACTTGAGGTCTTGCGCTTCTTCGAACGACTCATTGAGGCGGGCGACGATGAGGCGCTGCTTGTCGCGGCTGTGCGACAGGACGAGCCAGACCCGCGGCGCGCCAGCAGTCAGATTCACCAGGTCCTGCGTCGTCTCGCGCGTGATGGCCCCCTTGTACGTAGGATAGGGCTTCGCCATGACATCCGTCCGGTTATAATAATAGGAAAAAATGTCACGCAAGGCGAAGCCGGCATGGACCAGCACAAGGTCCTGCGGCAGGGCATTCGCGTTGACGTAGGCGGCCGCCTCCCGCCACTGCTCCTTGTCGACCGTCTGGTATTGCTTCACGAGGACTGCGCCCCCGGCCGTCAAGATGAGGACTACGAGGCCAACCCGGATTAGGGGGATTGGAATGCTTGACAGGCCCTTGGCCGCCAACAAGAAGATTACGACGGAGGCGCCGATTCCATACCGCGAGATGAAGAAAGGCTGCATGATCAGCGACAGCCCGATAGGGACGAGGATGGGGACCACGGCCCAGAACGCCAGGACAGACCATTTGGAACGCTCGGACAGCCCTTGAGCCGTCCCGAGATGCGGCGGTCCGCGCCTTGCCCGGTCCTGGGTCCACGCGCTCAGGAACGCGATGGCGGCAAGCAGCGCGAAGAGGCCCAAAAGCAGCCAGGAGCCCGCAAAGCGGACAAAAGCGTTGCTCAGCGTCGGAAGGCCGGGCTCCCTGATCCAGAACCCCTCCTGGACGCGCAGGACCTGCTGGACAAGGAGGACCATCCACGGCGCGAACAAGAGGACGATGGCTGCTTGGAGCTTGAGCCACGTCCGAAGCGGGAGGGCCGGGCGCTGGCGGCGCGCGAACAGGAGGGTCAGGTAGGACGCTGCCTGGGCCCCCAGAAAGAACCACCCATAGACATGGGTATAGAGGAGCAGCGCAGAAAAGAGGACGTAGGAAAACTTGGGCCCCCGCGGCCCCTCCTGGAGAAGGCGTAGAAAGAAATAATACGAGGCCAGGACGAGAAAGACCATGAGCGAGTACATGCGGGCCTCCTGTGAAAACTGGATGTGGAACGGGGAGGCCGCCACGAGCAGGGCGGCCAAAAGCCCGATCCGCTCCCCGAAGAGCAGCCGGCCGACCTTGTAGACCATGAAGATGGACAGGACGCCGAACAGGAGGGGCAGGAGCCGGACGGCCGTCTCGGAATCGCCGAAGCGCTTTATCCAGACATGCAGCAGGAGATGGAACAGGGGCGGGGGCGTATCCGGCCTCGCCAGTCTAGCCAAGAGCTCCCCTGTTGGCAGCGATGCCGTCCGGACGCTCGTTCCCTCGTCAAGCCACAGGCTCTCATCGCCCAGGCCATAGAGCCGCAGGGCAAAGCCCAAGATAAGAATGAGGACGAGCAGGGTTGTCCGCGACAAGG
>CAYUKJ010000002.1:0-2576 GCA_964445245.1 uncultured Methanosarcinales archaeon
GAAGCGCTCCATGGAGCCCAGGAGGGCGCGGCCGCGGGGAGTGGCCTCCGCCGTCAATTCGCCGTCTTTGCGGAGGGTGATGGCGCCCCGCGCCTTGAGCAGGCCGAGGCTGGCGCGGAATTCCTCGTCCGAGAGCCGGGCGCCGCGGCAAATCTCGGACCGGGATTTCGGGGTGCCTGCGAGCTGCTCAAGGAAGCGCCGCTCGGGGAGCTTCTCGGCTAGGTAGCGGCGGCCGTTCTCGTCAAGGTCGAGGCGTTGCTCGACGCGCTTCTCGACGCGGGCCAACCCCTTGTTCGCGAGCCACTGCGCGGCCCGGAGAACTTCTGTTTCGGACACGGCGGCGGCGGCCGCGACGCGGTTCGCGGAGGACTCGCTGAGCAGGACGGGCAGCACTTTGCGCTCCAGGGGAGTGAGGCCGGCGGCGAGCATGTCAAGGTCCATGTCTGTAGAAATTCGACGAGGGCTTTTAAAGGTTTCCACGGAGGCCCATCATCTTTCGAGGTGTCCAACAGGAAGCGGAATGAGAAAAAAAGAAACAATATGCGCGAAAAAAAAGGAAAACCGAGTGCGCCTATTTAAGCGTCTTCCAGTGCTGGTCGAATAGGCTCTGCATCGACGAGGCAAAGAAGGGGGCGTTGACCCAGATGCCGATGTCGTAGGTGGGGTGCACCTCGGCGTCGTCCATCACCATAAAGACCGCCTCCTTGTTGTCCACGATGCAGAACCGCGACTTCGTGCTCGAGTTGCGGACCTCGACGAACTTGCCCACGTCCTTGAGACTGTCTTGGGCCTCCTTGGTGAGCGGCGCCGCGATCTTGATTTTGACGCCCTTCTTGGCGACCTCCTCGAAGATGGGGCGCAGGCCTTCGACTTTGCGCATGAGGCCCTGTGTCGTCGTCATGATGCTGACCTGCTTTTCGGCGTTGCGGATCATGAGCTCAATATGGTTGTAGAGATTGTGGCGGCCCTTGAGGCTCCCACTCAGGTCGGAGGGCTCGATGAGCTCGACGCCCTGGTCGTGCAGGCTGTTGAGCTCCTGGATGACGTCGGTGCTGCGCATGTCCTCCAGGCGCTTGAGGCGGGCGTCGGCGTCCATGCGGACGTTCTTCTTGACTCGCTCGACCACCTCCTTGGGCGGCACCGCCAGGTACTTGATGGGCTTGCCGATCTTCATGACGACAAAACCCTTCTTCTCCAGGCTCTCCAGCACGTCATAGGACCGGGAGCGCGGCACGTTCGCGATGTCGGACAGCTCGCCGGCCGTCGAGACTCCGCGCGACAGCAGCGCGGTCCAAATCTTGACTTCGTACAAATTCAAGGAGAAATACCGGCGCAATTTGGTTAAAAATTCGTCCTTCACAATCATCATTCTACCTCCAGGAAGGAAGTGTTCACCCCTTTTTAATGAACAAAATAGCATAACTCCTATAAATAGATTGCTGTTTTTTACTCATCGTCGATGGTGTTGATCCGCGTCAAGCTCAGCCGGGCGCGGCCCCAGCATCGCCCTTCGTCAGGGAGCATGGTCGGCGACGAAAAAAACAGCGTTTAACGAATAGGCCATTTAAGAAGAGTCCGGCACGATGGTCGGCCGGTCGCTGTCGAGTGCGCCGCGGGTCGGACCGTGGAGCTCACCAGGATTTATCCGGCAGAGAAATGACAAAAAATCGCTCGGCGGAAGTCGTGATTTCACGGCAGTCCCATCCCCGGGCCGAAATTCCCCGCGCAAACCATCCTCGCGTCACAGAAAAGGGGCGACCGCCCAGGCTTTTCGTGGAAAAGGAGACAATGGCGTATCGGGTGCGCAGGCCCTCAAGGAGCTGGAAGGTGCGCCCTCGGGCGAAGGCTTCGAGGGCGTCGGCTACCTTGAAGAGGAGGGCGACGTCGGCCCGCCAGGGCAGCGCGCAGGCCGGCTCGGCCAAATCCCGCGGGTACGCCCGGCCGGGAATCTGAAGGCCTTGAAAGTAGCGGTTGAGAAAGCCGCAGTCCTTTGGCGACAGTTCGGTGGCCACATAGGCTGGTCGGCACCCCAGGTAGGGCCAGGACACCGGGTTGAGTCCGCAGGACAGGTCCAGGAGGCGGCGCGGGGTTCCGGTGAGGGCGAAGAGGCGCCGGTAGAGCGCGGGGTAGGCCTCCAGGCGCTCGGCCGTGGACCGGTGCAGGGCAAGAAGCGCCCGGTGGTGGGCCGGCGTCGGGGAAGCGATGAGGCGGGCGAGGGCGGCCTCGCGGACGGCTGGCGGAGCGAACCAGAGATTCCCGTACACATCCCGAAGGAAGGCGCGTGTGTCTTTGAGCGCGGCCCGGAAGGCGGCGGACCGAGGGTTCTCCAGGTCGGGGACTGAACGCCCGCGCCGCGCGGCGAGGGCGGCCACGAGGCGGGAGACCCAGTCGGGATCCAGGGTTGAGAGTTCGGCCTTCTCGAGGATTTTTGTGACAAGAGGGGCTAGGTCCATCTGAGAAGCCCGGCGACGCCGCCGAGGCCGTCGAGCCGGGAGCATATGGCGGGAGTTGAGATCGAGGGGACGGCGCCGCCCGCGTGCTCGACGCTGCGCATCAGCTCCCCAAGGGAGGCGAAC
>CAYUKJ010000002.1:2586-17189 GCA_964445245.1 uncultured Methanosarcinales archaeon
GGCTTCCCGCAGCTTGCCGATGTGTGCCGTGCTGACAAAGAGCATCTTGATGGCGCCCTGGGCGGCCCGGTGGGCGCAGTCCTGGAGGCCCCAGCAGGCTCGGCTCTTCGCGATGCCGTCGAGGAGCTCGTCAAGCCAGGCCGACTCCCGCGCCAGCTGCGAGGCGGCCATCGCCTGCAGGACTTCGGGCCGCCTCAGGATTTCCGGGATGGCGGCCGCCGAGACGTCCGAGCAAACAGTCGAGAGGACGCGGTCGCGCATCTGGGCGGGCAGTGCGGCCCGAAACGGCGCCGACCAGAATGCGGGCGAGGCGGCGATGATGCTGTCTGGGTGGCGCTGGGCCGCGGCCGCAGCCAGGGCGTCCCCAATGTCGCGGAAGAAATCGCCGTGCCCCTGGCCGGACTGGTCTTTCTTGGTGACGGCGCCCCGAAGCGTGGCGAGGATTTGCGTCCCGCTCGGCACAAGCCAGGCCAGGAGCGCTTCTTCACGGTCAAAAAGGAGGAGCAGGACGGTCCGCGCGCCGGCGGCCGCAGCCTCCTGGAGGCGGGAAAGCTGGTATGCGGGCCAGGCAGTCTTGATGATCGTGAGGTCGGCCCCGGCTTCGGCGGCAAGCGCGTGGTGGGTGCCCCGCGGCGCGTCTTGGGGCCCCTCCCGGATGAGGCCGAGGATCCGCAGGACGTCTCCGGCCCAGTCGGCCTTCTCCACTTCGATGGTGAGGACCATGGGGACGCGCACGGCTCGGCCGCTGCGGACATCGTCTCCGCCGATCTTCTCCTTGCGGTCGGTGCGCCCCCGCACCAGGTCGCCAGGTTCGATGACCTGGGACAGGATCCATAAATCATCGGCGGACTGCGGGGTGGCCCGCACTTCGCCTAGGGGCTTGCGGCCCAAGTCGAGGAGCATGCCGGCTGTCCCCCGATAGCGTTAATAAATCTTTGGCCGCGTCTTTTGTCTTGGGTGCGGACTGGGCGCGGGTGCCGTTCAGCTGACCGAAGCGTTGGCGTCAAGGTCCCGTGGCAAGGCCGAGCGGAGTGCTCCGTCGACGCGCCGACGAACAGTTAACTTTAAATACGGGGCGGCGGGGAGGGAAGCGGTGTGCGGCATGCGGCAGGCGACAACCACAGGGCAGCGGGGCCAGATTAGGCCGGGAGGGGCTGGCAGCGCGGCCGTCTTCATCGCCATCGTCGCCACGCTCATCATCATTTACATCCTGTTCCTGCCCCCAGAAGAGCGGGACCGCATCCTGGGTGACAACGGCCCAGGCGGCCAGCCCCCCGGGCCGAGCCGGCCCGGCCAGGTCCTCCTCAGCGAACGGGTGGGCCGCCTTGACACCCTCCAGACCCGCGAGCTCGTCCACCCCCTGCCCGCCTTCACCGTCCTCACACGCCTAGCGGCCCAGCAGCTCAAGGAAGTCAGCTCAGTTACCGTGTCGCGCGGCGGCTTCTCGAACGTGCCGCGCGACGTCACGTTCTTCGCGGATCCCGCGCTCCAGGACAACATCGTCATCTCATTCAACGTCCTTGAGGCCAAAGGCCGCCTGCAAATCTCCCTCAACGGCCAGCCCATTCTCGACCGCGAGGTGCCGCCCGGCAGCGTGGGCCCCATTCCCCTCGCGTCCGGCGACGTGCAGACCCAGAACACACTGGCCATCTCCGTTTCGGGGCCGGGGGCGGCGTTCTGGCGCACACACCGCTATACCCTCTCCAACTTCATCATTGCCGCCGACGTCCGCGACGTCTCCCAAGCCCAGTCCGAAGTCCATTTTTCGATGACCAAGGATGAGCTTGAAGGGGCCGAGCGCATCACGCTATCATATCTCCCGCGCTGCCAGATGAGCGCACCGCTGTACGTGGCCGTCAATGGACGCCCACTCTTCGCGGGCTCGCCGGCCTGCCAAGTCCCCAACGAGCTGGACGTGGCCTCCGATGTCCTCCGCGCCGGCGACAACGCCCTCCTGGTCTCTACCAGCGGAGGGACCTTCATGATCGACCAGCTGGCGGTCCGCGTCCGGATGGCCGCCCCCACCTATCCAATTTTCTACGCGCAGATCCCCGGGCCCGTAGCCGACCTCGTTGCGGCCGGCCGCGCCCAGGCCCTCCTCTCCCTGCGCTTCGTCGAAAAGGGCCCCGTCAAGCGGGGCACCGTCACCATAAACGGCTACACGACCTCCTTCAACACGGCCGAGCTGTATTGGCTGACAGACATCGGCCGCTTCCTTGTGCCGGGCTCAAACTCGATCAAGATCACGCCCCTCTCTTCCGACCTGGACATCACGGAGCTGCGCGTAGAGCTGCGGTAGCGACATGGCCCCGACGGCTCCAGTGCTCGACGACGGGCGCGCGGCGCGGCGGCAAGCCAAGGGCGAATCAATCCGGCGCCGCCTGCGCGATATCCGCGACGCGGAATTCGAGGAGTTGTCAGACCGCCCACGCGGCAGGGACAAGTTCGCCGTCCAGCGCCAGCTCCAAGAGAAAATAGAGGCCGGCCAAGCCCAAAGCCAAGCGTACTGGACCGAGGCCATGGTCGAAGCGGAGGACCGCCGGCAGCAGACCGCGCAGGAGGGCGCTGCCCAGGCCGCGCAGGTCCGCAGTGAGTCGAGGGGCCTCATGGACCGGGTTAGGGGTGCGGCCCGGCAAGGCGCCGAGACGGTCGGGGCGGCGGCGCGCAAAGGCAAGGAGCAGGTCGACCGGGGCGGCGCCTGGTCAAATGCGGGGCTTGCGCGCGGCCTGGACCGGGTGGGAGACCTCTCGAATAGATACGGCAAAAAGGCTGTGGCAGCCGCGGGGGTCGCCGCGGCCGCGGCGGCCGGCTCGGTGGTGGCCGCCGCGACCCGGCAAAGCCAGCCATCCCAACCCCGCTTCCAGTGGGGACGCGGCACGGGCGGCCGAAGCCGGTTGGGCGGGGGCGGCCCCGGCCAGGACATGGTGCCCCGCCGCCTCTTTGTACTCGTCGGCATCGCGCTCCACTTCATCGCGGCCCGCAACGCATTCTATGCGCAGGACTCGGGCCTGCGCGCCAGCTTCCTCACTGTCTACTTGTTCCTGGGGCTCCTGTACTTTCTGCTTGGCGCGCAGGGCAACCTCCTTAACATCCGCCGCCTGGTAGGCTGCCTGGCGCTTGCAGTCCTGGCATGGTTTTTGCCCATCGCTTTTGTCACGTGGCTGCCCCCCGAGTCGTGGCGCAACACGCTGCTGCTGGCCATGCCGGTGTGGCTGCTATGGTTCATGTTCGGGCCCGACGGCCTCAAGCCCCAGGACAAGGGAGGAATGCTTGTGTGGTGGCTTGGGCTCGGCTACATTTGCTTCTTCTGGCTCATCCCGGGCACCTTCAACGCGCTGGCCCCAGCGCTGCTTGCCCTCACAGAGAATATCAAGCCTGCGCCGGACCAGATTCCGGACGTCAACGACGGCTGGCAGATTGCCAAGGAAGGGTTCCTCACCGGCGTCAAGAAGGTCTATGAGGGCATCAGGCAAGTCACCGAGTCTGCCTACAAAAAATTCATTCGCGAGACGCTCGGCGACGAGTTTTTCGGCACCGTTGAGGAGAATTCGAAGGCGCCCCGCGTGGGCGTCTCGCTCATCCCCCTTGGCACCGACTATCAGGTGTACGAGCCCCCGGACCGCGTCGAGGCCTACGCCCGCCTCCAGGGCTACTCGTTTGTCGGGGATATATTGGTCAAGAGCCGCTGCTGGCTGGAGCCGCGCGGCACGACGCTGCCCCATGACCCGACGCACGTTGTCCAGGGCACTATCAGCCCCGACCCCCCGGACGGGGTCCGCCTCGTCGACTATGACACGCAGGACCTCATGTGCCGCATCCCCTACGACAGCGGCTCACCCTCCATCAAAGGGTTCCTTGAGCCCGGCCAGACTTTGTCGCCCACGCTCAGGTTCGCCGGCACCTTCGACTTCGAGACCTGGGGCTTTGTCGCGTACGTGTTCGGGAACAAGGATGAGCTGCGCCTGCCCGAGACGCGCGCCAAGCTCGCCAAGGACGGCTACCCCTCGCGGCCCAGCCCCACCTTCACCCACGGCCCCGTCGAGCTGGGCCTTGTCAGCGAGACGAACATCCCGGTCCTCCCTATCGGCCTAGACCTCTCCAATCCCGGGCAAGGCCGCACCCAGCTGCCAGTAGCCTTCGGCGTCACGATCCGCAACCGGGCCCAGTACGCCACAACGGGCAAAATCGTCAAGCTCACCCGCCTCGAGTTCTGGCTGCCCGAGCCCCTGGAGCTGGGCGAATGCAGCGATGAGCCTGCCCTGGACCACGAGCCCCCCGCGCGCGACAGCGACGAGCGGATAACCTTCAACCACTACATCTGGGAGGACGTGCGCCTGCGCGAGTACGACAAGGCCCTGACGGTCCGCTGCCCCCTCTTCGTCGACGATGCCGCGGCCTTTTTGGGCGCGGACAACCTTGAGATCGTCAGCTTCGCCGTCAAGGCGGCCTACACCTACGAGCTGACGGCGACGGTGGGCGGATTCCAGTACCGCATGCCAAAGGCGGCTGAGGGCGCGCCATGACTCGACGCCGGACCGGTTGCTGGCTGGTCGGGCTCGGCCTCCTCCTGCTCCTGGCGTGCGACCGCAACGGGAAGCCGCCCCCCATCATCGACCCCCACATAGGGCCCGACGGCATCGCGCTCACCTCGCGCGATGGCCCCGAGCTGGACCCCGTCTATGCCGACTCCGAGATCGACCTGGCCCTTGAGCTTGAAAACAAGGGCGCGCACGACTTGGCCGACGTCGCCGGCCAGCAGTACGCCCACCTCTACGTGACCTACGACCCGCGCTACCTCCTCTTCGACCCCGACCGCTTCGTGGGGCCCGACGGCGCCGTGATCGCGCACAGCCCCAGCCAGCCCGGCGAACTGACCGTCTCGCAGGTGCTCCTGCGCGGCAAATCGCTGGACGTCCCCCAAGGGGATCGTGAGGTCGCCTTCTTCCCCTTCGACGTGCCCGACCTATCCGGCCAGCAGGGCGTCGTCACCACCCAAGTCATCTTCACGGCCTGCTACCCATACCAGACCGACTTTGCCAAGGACATATGCATGGACGCCGACACGTACGCCGTCGACGCGCGGAAAAAGGTCTGCCAGAGCACCGAGCGCGACTTCACCAACCAGGGCGCGCCCGTCGCCGTGACGCACATCGAGCCCCGCATCGGCCGCGAGGAGGGCTTTCTGCTGCCTCTCTTCGTCATCACGCTCCAAAACGTCGGGAGCGGCCTCCTCTTCAGCTACGACCCGGCCGCCACCCCCCGCCGGCCGGTCCCCGAAATCTGTGCCCAGGACAGCGCCCAAAACCCGGCCTGCGACCTCGTCTGCCGCCTGGACCCGGCGCGCTGCGCCACCTGCCGCCAGCAGGAGGACAGCACATACGGCTTCAACAGGGCACTCGTCTCAGCCAGCCTCTCAGGCGTCCCCCTCGACTGCGGGGCCGGGGAGGCCCCCATCATGGTCAAGTTCATCGAGAACCAGGCCAAGGTCCGCTGCCGAGCCCGCCCCGAGGACAAGGACGCGTTCCCCATGCAGGCAACGAACTACTTGGCCGGCCTCGAAATCACCGTCCAATATGCCTACAAATCGTCGGTGGTCAAGCACCTCCGCATCGCGCGCACATAAGCCCAGAGGCTCCGTTGACATCATGGGCCTCCACCCTTTGCGGGCGAGCCGTTGCGGTTGTAACTCTCATAAACCCAAGCCCAGCGGCCCAGTTGAAATCATCCGCCTTCGGCGGCTGCCGGCCTGCTCGCCGTCGCACCGCCTCAACGGTGGGCGCGACCACCCCGGACGATGAGCAAACCGTAGGTTTGCGAGTCTCAAAGGCCCCAAGCCTTTGTTGGGGCAACCCCCGGTCGCTGCCGCACACGCACCATGCTACGGCTCGCCCTTAAGGCCGGCAGCCAATGATTTCAACAGAGCAAAGCCCAGCATAACGTTTATATACGGCTCCCTCCGGAATCCGCCCTGACCATGCCGACGCCGACACGTCTCCGAAACCCCGTCCCCCTCGTTGGGCTCGCTGTGGTCGCCCTCCTTGTCTTGACAACGTGCCAGTCCCTGCCTGGCGGCGGGGGCGGCAGAAAGGAGAAAGACGTCTACTACGAGGGCTACGAGGGCGTCTCGACGCGCTTTGCCCCCGGGACGCCGTCGGTCGTCTACTCCTTTCCGCCCCTGGGTACTGTGCCGGGGCAGCCCCCGCCTCCCCCCTCGCCGGAGAACCGCTACGAGCTCAACATCGAGGTCGAAAACCAGGGGGCCAGCGACGCGTTCGGCGCCCTCTTCATCAGCGGCTTTGACCCCCACCTCATGAGCTTCGAGGAGTTCCAGATTCCGCAGGCCACAGCCGACCCCCACGCCTGGCTCGACTGCGGCGGGCCGTCACCTGGGTCCAGAACATGCTGCGGGGCGCCATCTCCTGCAATGTCAATGACTGGTTCAACTTCCTCTTCGGCCGCGACGCGAGCACGACGCGCGTGGGCGTCTCGCGCGTCGACGTCAACCGCATCCTCGTCGACCTCATCCCGGCCCTCCAGGGCGACAGCCAGGAATTGAGCGGCTGGGCGCGTTTCTTGCGCGATTTCAGCCACGTGACATTCGACATCGTCTACGACTCGGCATCCAACAGCGTCCAGTGGGGCCTCAACATCGCGGGCCCCGCAGGCATCACGGTCGGCGCCCTCGACTACGGGCGCGGCTTCATCCTAGAGATCATCGCGCTATACCAGGCCCGCGCCGACGTCGACCGCATCTTCGCCCTTGACCTGGCCAAGGGGGCAGTCGCCCTCGGTGTGGACAAGCGCGGCTTCATGGTCGGCGACCGGCCCGAGTCGCCCGGCGGCGAGCTCGACATCAAGACGTTCCACTACACGCTCCAGAACTGGCCGACGGGCCTGGACAAGATGGACCAGTATTTCCTGGTGACCAGCTGCTATCTGTACGTGACGCACGCCAACCCCGTCATCTGCCTGGACCCCTTCCCGGACTCGCCGGGCCGCAAGGTCTGCCGCCCGGGCCCCAAGACCTATCCGCGCGGCCAGGGCGCGCCGGTGGCGATCACGCGCATCGAGCAGGAGAACACGGCCAGGGACGTCTTTTTCACAATCTATTTCGAGAACCGGGGGGGCGGCATGGTCTTCAACCCCCTTGCGATGGAGGTCTGCAACCCCTACTTCACGGACCGCCGCGTCACGGCCCGCGACCTGGACGTCCTGCGCATCCACCAGATCCGCATCGAGGGCGACCCCCAGCCCATCAGCTGCCAGCCGCTCTCCGGCATCGTGCGCCTCCGCAACGGCAAGGGCTCGATTAGGTGCCGCTACCCCATCGTCTACCGCAGCCAGTCCGCCTACCAGACCCCGCTGGTCGTCGAGGCCGCCTACGGGTACAGCAACGCGATCCAGCGCAAGGTCACAATCAGGCGGTCGGGCTGACCGGGCGGCTGCCTCCCTCCTCCACTCAGAGGCCGCGAAACCGGCTTCCTCCGCCAGGGGGAAACCCCTCAATTCATGGCTTTGGATGACTTAATCCAGATTTGCACGAAATGGCAACATTTATATATGACGACTTTTAGGGCGGCGCCCATGAGGCGATTGCGGACAGTGTCTCTTGCCGTGCTTATGGGACTGGTTCTAGTTCTTGTGGGCTGCGGGCCCCAAAGAGAGGGACCAAGCCCCAATGACCCGTTTGTCGGCGGCATGGAGGGCCTCACCATCGCCTTTCTGGAGGGTTCGCCCCCTGAGGAGGTCTTCGACGCGGGGCAGTTCCCCTTCGCCATGACCTTTGTGGTCACGAACGTGGGCGAAGAAGACATCCTGCCAGGCGACAACGCCGAGGTCCGCATCGTCGGCCTCAACCCGGCCCAGTGGGGCGTCACTGAAGGCGACCTCTACATCCCCGTCCTGGAGGGCGGCGGCTATGCGAGCCTGCGCGGCGCGGCGAAGCTCGCCGACGGCAGCACCATCCCCGGCGACCCAGCCACGATCACGCCGCAGCACACCTTCAAGTACCTCCCCGACCTGGTCGGCACGCAGGAGTTCCTCATGCGCGGCGAGGTCTGCTACGACTACAAGACGCGCACCACGACGCTGGTCTGCATCAAGGACGACATCCTCGACAACATCAGAAACGACAAGATCTGCTCGATCAACGAGTACAAGACCGTCTTCAACTCGGGGGCCCCCATCCACGTCACCAGCGTCAAGGAGGCGCCCCAGGGCCAGGACGCCATCAACATCATCTTCACCATCGAGCACGTCGGGACCGGCCTCTTCTTCAAGAAGAAGCCCCAGCAGGACTGCGACGACTCCATCACGAACTTCGACCGCAACTTCGTCCACGCCGACGTCTGGATGTCGCCGGAAAGCAACGTCCAGGTCAACTGCCCCCTCCTCAACAGCGGAGGCTCGGGCTTCCTCCAGCTCTTCCAGGGCGCCCCGCGCACCCTTAGCTGCACGATCCGCCGGCCAGGCAGCCAGGGCCGCAACGAGATCTTCCAGGACATCCTCCACATCGACTTGGAGTACACATACCTGCAGTTCACCGAGAGGCCCATCATCGTGCGGGACGTGACGACGAACAGGTAATATAACAGAAAACCTAAATTTTTACTACGATTTTTACTACGAATTGTTAGGTTTTCTGGATATAATAGAGCGCTTGAAGTAATTAAAGATTAATGCGCTCTATTATAGTTTAAACGGGCCCCTTAGACGTTCGCCGCATAGATTAAGCCTCGGTTGGCGGGCCCTCTACGGCCTTAGCCACCGGATCTCCCAGTAGCTGACGTCGCCCTCATCGTCGACGATCGCCATCATGAGGCGCTTCTTCGTGCTGTGGGCGACGCGGTTCTTGGCGGCGAACTCGTACCACGTCAGCGCCTCGGCCTCGTGCACCGGGTACACGATCCAGCGGGCGTGGTCCTCGCCGGGCTTCACGCCGCGGTCGTAGACGCGGAAGTCAGCGCCGAATTTGAGGGCGGTCTTGATGATGTAGCCCCGGTTGCGCATGTCCTTGAAGACGCAGTACCTGATCCAGAAGTTGGGCTCGACGCGCTTGGCGCGCAGGATGAACGACTCGGAGGACAGCGCCCGGTTGCGCGCATCCAGCACCTCAAGCTTGCCCTTCTCGAGCAGGTAGAGGGCCTCCGGCAGCGAGAGCTGGAGCTTGCCGCTCTCCAGGAGCGTCCCAAACGCGCCCTGGTTGTAGAGGTCGCGGGCCTCGTCGCTGGCGTCGGCAAGGACGCGGTACTCGGCCCAGGAACCCTTGATCTTGGTCTTTTTTGGCTCGCTGGCGGCCTCCGCCGGCCCCAGGACTACCTCGGCGACAGGAGTCGGAGCGGGCGGCTTGGCCGCTTTTTTAGGGGCCGCTTTCGCGCGTCTGGCGGCGGCTTTGGCTTTCGCCATGAGACGGCCAAAACCGGGAACCGTTTAAATAGGTTCTGGTTGGACGGGGAAAAATATTTATGTGCGCGCTTGAGAGGCTACGCAATGTCATGGATTGCGAAATTCGTGGTTGCCGTCATAGTGGCGTTTCTCCTCGGGTTTTTCTTGGCAGCAGTCTTGACGTGGAGTCCATGCATAAAGGCATTTCAATAGGCGACGGCGGTGTGAGGCCTGTCGGGGCTCCCAAACCCTTTTAAAGCCTGAAAAATTCGTTGTGCCATGCCCATCGAAATCACCTTTTTGGGGACCGGCTGCATGGTCCCCACCAAGGACCGCAACGTGCAGGCCATCTTCCTCGAATACAACGGATGCGGCCTCCTGCTGGACTGCGGCGAGGGGACCCAGCGCCAGATGACGATCGCCGGCATCAGCCGCGCCAAGGTCTCGCGCATCCTGGTCAGCCACTGGCATGGCGACCACGTCGCGGGCCTCGTCGGCCTCATCCAGACGATTGGCAACGCCGCCGACGCGCCCGCAATCACCCTGTACGGCCCCGTCGGCAGCCAGGCCTGCGTGGACGCGGCGCTGCGCAGCTGCCTTTTCGAGAACAAGGTTGACTTGAAGGTCGTCGAGCTCCATCCCGACGGCCTCACGACGTTCTACGAGAACGAGGACTTCAAGCTCCAGTGCATCGCGCTCGAGCACACCGTGCCCTGCCTGGGCTATGCGTTTGTCGAGCAGGACCGCATCAAGATCGACATGGACAAAGTCCAGAAGCTGGGCCTCAAGCCGGGCCCGCTCCTGGGCAAGCTTCAGGCCGGCAAATCCGTGGCAGTCAAGGGCAAGACCATTGCGCCGGAGGACGTGGGCCACGTCAAGCGCGGCAAGAAGGTCGCGTTCGTCTTTGACACGCGCGTCTGCCGCAACGCCGTCACGCTCGTCAAGGACGCCGACCTCATGGTCTCGGAGTCCGTCTTCACGACCGACCTTGAGGAGAAGGCCCGGCAGTTCCGCCACCTCACGACCAAGTTCGCGGCCGACATCGCCACGCAGGGCTCCGTCAAGCAATTGATAATCACGCATTTCTCGCAGCGCTACGCCACCGACGCGCCGCTGCGCGACGAGATCCAGACGTTCTTTCCCAACGCGCGCTGCGCGTTTGATTTTATGAAGGTGAAGGTGTAGCTGGGCTAGGTGTGGGTCATCGAACCCTGACGATGTGCCGCAACGTATAAGAAGAGCTGCGGTACTGTCTTGGGATGTGTGCCGTGGTGGGTGCCTGGAACCTCGAAGGGGCTGCAGACGTGACGTTCCATGCGTTGTATGCCCTGCAACACAGAGGCGAGGAGACCGCCGGCTTGGCGGTCCCTGTGGGAGAGCGGCTTTGGGTGAGCACTGGCTCCGGATTGGTGGATCAAGTGCTCGCCGAGGATCCCGTCAGGCATGCAGAGGCCCGATCCGCAATAGGTCACACCCGCTATTCCACGACCGCGTCCAAGAGCGGCAACGCTCAACCCCTGTTTGCGCAAACCCGCTTCGGGCCGCTTGCCGTCGCCCACAATGGCAACATCACGAACTATCGCGCTTTGCGGGCGCAGCTGGAAGAGGCTGGCGCCATCTTCTCCACCACCTCCGACACGGAAACGCTGCTGCATCTTGTGGCCCGCTCTAAGGAACGCAGACTAGATGGCGCCCTCATCGAAGCCTATGCCCGCATCACGGGCGCTGCCACCATCACGTTGCTTGCGCCACATGCCTTGTACGCCTTGCGGGACCGTCACGGATTTCGGCCACTCACAATCGGCACGCTTGACGATGGCTATGTCTTGGCTTCGGAAAGCTGCGCACTCGATCTTGTGGAGGCTCGCTATATCGGAGAAGTGGGCTGCGGCGAAATGATCCGCTTCGATGCCGAGGGTATGCACCGGTACCCGGCGGCTCTTGGCGAACCGGCTCCCAAGCAATGCATCTTCGAGTTCGTCTACTTCTCGCGCCCGGACAGCACCGTTTTCGGCAGGAGCGTCGATGGGGTGAGGAGAGACCTGGGCCGGCAGCTGGGGCGGGAGGCGCAGTCGCAATCCGACCTCGTCATTGCCGTGCCTGACTCGAGCAACACGGCGGCAAAAGGGTACGCCGAAACTGCCGGCATCCACGAGGACATCGGCCTTATTCGCAACCACTACATTGGCCGCACCTTTATCCGCCCGGATGGGCAAAAGCGGACGTTTGGCGCCCGTGTCAAATACAATCCGGTGTGCGGTCGCATCGAGGGCAAGAAAGTCGACGTGGTGGATGATTCGATTGTGCGGGGCACCACCTCACAACGCCTCGTGACGATGCTACGAACGGCGCAGCCGAAGGAAATCCATTTTCGGGTGGCCTCGCCCCCGATCACTGGACCCTGTCCGTACGGCATCGACACGCCGCGCCGGGAAGACCTCGCCTCGCACAACTACACGCACAGCGGCCTCAAGAGCTTCATCGGGGCAGATTCCCTCACATTCCTGTCGCTGGAGGGACTGCGCGCCTGCGTCCCCGATCCACAGCGCTATTGCATGGCGTGCTTTGACGGCGAGTACCCCACGCCCGCAGGGTTTGAAGAAGACACGTAACGGATGGGTCTCTTGTTGTTGCTTCGCCGTCATCCCACACGAGCCTGCAGTGGCCACGCGAAATGTCAGCCGAACATCCTCAGATAATCCGAGCCTTCAAGGGCCTCTTCCTGCTTGACCTTGGCGATGGCGTCGACGAAGTCCTCCTCGGTGACGGTGAAGCGCTGCTGCCGGATCGCAAAATACCCGGCCTCGGTGCAGGACGCCTTGATCTCGGCCCCGTTGAAGCCCTTCATGAGGTGGTAGAGGCGCTCCATGTTGAGGGCGTTCGCAAGCTTCATCCTGCGGGTGTGGATGGCGAAGATGTCCTTGAGGCCTTGGGCGTCCGGCGTCGGCACACGGATGAGCCGGTCAAGGCGCTCGGGCCGAAGCACCGCCGGGTCCAGGATGTCCCTGCGGTTGGTGGACGCGATGATCTTCACGTTGCCCAGGGGCTTGAAGCCGTCGATTTCGGCGAGCAGCTGCATGAAGGTGCGCTGGACCTCGCGTTCGCCGCTCGTCCCCAAGTCTATGCGGCGGGCCGCGACCGAGTCGAGCTCGTCGATGAAGACGATGCTTGGGGCCTTGCGGCGCGCCAATTCAAAGATCTCCTTGACGAGCTTGGCGCCCTCCCCGATGAATTTCTGGACTAGCTCGCTGCCGACAACCTGGATGAAGGTCGAGTGCGTCGAGGCCGCCACCGCCTTGGCCAAAAGCGTCTTGCCGGTCCCGGGGGGCCCGTGGAGGAGGATGCCCTTGGGGGGCGTGATGCCGACCTCCTTGAAGAGGTCGGGGCGCTTGAGGGGCAGCTCGATGACTTCCATGATGTCGCGCTTCTGGGTCTCGAGGCCCCCGATGTCGGCCCAGGTCACTGTGGGCTTTTCCAGGATGATGAACTGCTCGACCTCGAACTTGCGGCTGGTCGAGACGCGGTCGACGATGGTCAGGTTCTTCTGCTCGACGAGCACCGTCTCGCCGGCCTCCAGGCGCTTGAGGCTGCTGCCGATTTCGACAAGGAATCTGTTCCCGTTGGGGACCTTGATGATGGCGCGCTCCCCCACCAGGTCAGTCACTTCGGCGAGCATGAGGGCGGGGGACCGGAACTTGTCGATCTCAGTCTTGAGCTCCGAGACCGTCTCGCGCAGGATCCGGTTCTCCTCCTCCAGGTCGTTCGCCTCGGCCGTGTAAGAATAGAGCGCTTTCTCTACCTTCTCTTTGGATGTCATTATCGGGGCTAGCCCTCCATATTATTTAAATGTTCGGGTGGCTGCGGCCCCCGGCAGCCGCAGGCAGCGGAGGCGGCGGGGGATCCGGGTGAGGCGGCGGGGCCGAGAGGCCACCAGGACAGTGTCTTCGGTGCGGATGCCCAGGCCGCAGTAGTAGCCGGGCTCAATCGTGACGACCATGCCGGCCGCGAGGCGGTCTTTTGAGGCGCGGTTGAGGGTGGGGGCTTCGTGGACCTCGACGCCAAGTCCATGCCCCGTCCCATGCGTGAAATATTTTTCACGGATGCCGAGGGCCTGCCGCACAGCCGCATCCACGTCTCGGGCCAGGATGCCGGGCCGGCAAAGTGCGACTCCGCGCGCCTGGGCGGCTGCCACGGCCTCGTAGAGGGCCTTCTCCCGAATGGTCGGCCGCCCCACGAAGACCGTCCGCGTTTCATCGGCGCAATAGCCCCGGAATCGGACCCCGAAATCCAGGACGAGGAAGCCCCGCCTGATCGGGCCATCTCCCTCCCAGTGAGGGATGGCGCCATGCCGTCCGCTCGCCACGATGGGCTCAAAGGCCAAGTCTGCGCCAAGTGCCATAGTCCGCGCCTTGAGAAAGGCTTTCAGGGCGCCCTCAGTCCGGAAAGGCCAGGCTGCAAGGGCCTCTCTGAAGAGGCGGTCCGTCAGGCGGCAGGCCTTCCTGATCTGAGTGAGTTCCCATGGGGCTTTGGCCGCGCGCAGCGTCCGCATCACCGCCCCAATGTCGGTCAGGCGCGCCCTCTTCTGCAGCCTGCGCGCATCCGCGTAGGAAAGCTGCGCGGCCACGATCCCCACGCGTGCCCGGCGCGGAATCCGCGCCAAAAGCGCTTCCCACGGCTTTAGCGTCCGGCAGACTTCGAGGCTGCGCGGCGAGCAGCCTTCCAGCAAATTGGTGAAGAGCGTGGGGCGCCCGCGGACAGGGACCCAGAGCAGTCCCCGCGTAAAGGGGATGCGGATCAGATATGAGAGGTTCGGGTCGGCTCCGGCGAAGGCCGCGCCCCGAAGGCCGAGGCGGCGCAGCGCGGATTGGACGCGAAGAACCATGGCGGGCCCGGCTCCGCAGCCCTTATATGGCTTTCGCTGCACCCGGCTCTGTCCGGAATGTACCTTTGCGGCCTTAAGGGCGAGCCTCTGCGGAGACACCGAGACGCCGCCAAGGGGGTCGGCCTCCTCAGAAGCCCGCGCGGGGCTTCTGGGATGCGGAGAAGCGAAGCTTCTCGCATGCCAAACCGTGGGGGTTTGAGCATGCCAGAAACCCTATGGGTTTCTGAGCACGTCGGGGACATGTCGGTCATCCGCCGTGACCCGCGGAGGCGAGCAGGCCCGACGCGGACCCCGAGGTCCGCGTGTGCCAGCAAGCCAAAGGGCTTGCTGTGCAGCA
>CAYUKJ010000003.1:0-17125 GCA_964445245.1 uncultured Methanosarcinales archaeon
TAACTTTAAATATGGAGGAAAATCCCAACGCAGGATGTTCGATATCCTACGCAGCATTACTCCCGTCATCAAAGAGGCACAACACGTCAAGGTCAATCGGCCGGTATTGGAGCGGATCTGCAATCAACTCACTCCGCAAGATTTTGAAGCAAGCCAAATCAGCTTTCCCTTCGATGCTTCAACCTTGACCCCTGAGGAGCGCGTCAATTTCAGCATCATTTACAATACGCAGACCTTTTGCTTTTGGGGCGATCCGCCCTGGGAAATCCAGTACGAGGGACGCGCCTGCAAGGGATCCTATGGCATGAATGCCGCGCTGGGACGTGCAATCACACAGGGGTTGCCGGTGCTGTCCGCAAAGTTTCTCGAAGAGCTGCCGCTTGAAACGTGGACAAAACTCATGGGGGGAAACGTGGAAATCCCGCTTCTTAAGAAACGCCTGGAGATTCTCCATGGCGTGGGCAAAGAATTGCGTGTGGGTTACGGCGGCTCCTTTGCCAATGTGGTTGCGGAGGCGCACGGCGACGCCCTCAAGCTGGTGGAATCGCTGGCGTCGGATTTTCCCGATGCCTTTGATGACAGGTCACCGTATGGAGGCAAGACAGTCCTCTTTTTCAAACGAGCGCAACTGGCCACCTTTGATGTGTACAAGTGCTTCCAGGGACAAGGATTTGGCGCGCTAAAAAACATTGAGCGTCTTACCGCCTTTGCCGACTATAAAATCCCATATGTTCTTCGGCACCTCGGCATCCTTGAGTACTCAGATTCGCTATGTCAACAAGTTGATGCTAAGGCTTTGCTTTTGCCAAACAGCCCTCAAGAAGTCGAGATCCGCGCCTCCACGATTTGGGCGGTCGAACTGATGCGGGACCAGCTCTCGCCACGCTTTGCCGACATTACCGCAGCAGATGTGGATAATTACTTGTGGGTGCAAGGCAAGAAAAACTGGCCCGGAAAGCCGCACCATCTGACGCTGACGACGGCGTACTAAAAATCCACAATCTTTATGAGGCGAAAACAACCACGACGCAGTATGGCGACCCGCTTCCTCATCATCAGCGACCTGCACGGCGCGATGCCGCGCCTGGACGTCAGGGGCTATGACGCAATCATTGCGCCGGGGGACTTCTGCTCGGACGGCCTGCGCGAGTTCTTCATGGACCTGGGGGCCGCGATGGCCCGCGCGCCCGGCCTCGTGAAGCCGTGGTACGACATCCTGGGCCGCCGCAAGGCGAAGGCGGCCGTCGAGCGATCCCTGAAGGATGGCCGCCGGGTCCTGGAGCGCCTCAACCGCGCTGGCGTCCCGGTCTTTTTGGTGCCCGGGAACTGGGACTGGACAAGCGAGCCTGGGGCGGACTGGACATACCTTCGCAGGGACCACTTCGCCCACCTCCTCAAAGGCTTGGATAATCTTGTAAATTGCTATCATCGCCTGGCGCTCTGGAACGGCTACGCGGTCATCGGGCACGGCGTCACCAGCGGCCCGGAGTTCCCGCAGCACGCTGCAGAGCGTGCGCGCTACTCCCATGCTGAACTGCGGCTGCTCAGGCGCCACTACCGCCTCCTGCTCGCCGGGATGGGCCGCCTCTTTGCGCTCGCGAAGGCCCAGGGCGCGCCCGTCCTCTTCTTGTCGCACAACGTGCCCTACAACACGGCGGTGGACAAGATCACTGACTCCGCGAGCTTTCGGGCCGGCCGGCATTTCGGGAGCGTGCTCGCGCGCGAACTCGTCCTTGCGCACCGCCCCCCTGTCTGCGTCGGGGGCCACATGCATGAGCATTTCGGGGCGTGCCGCCTGGGCCGCACCGTCGTCATCAACGCGGGGTTTGGCCCCCAGCGGAATGTGCTTCTGGAGATGGAGGGGCGGCAAATCCGTGCGCTGCGCTTCTTCCGTCGGGGCCGCCGCATCCGGCCCGCGGCGCAGCGCCAGGGTGTGCCAAGATATGCGAGATAAACGACATCGTGGCGTGACGAGAACAATTCCATTGTTGCAGCGGGCGGGTCGACGGACACGCTGCGGCGTGTCCTGCTTGGCACCCCGAAGGGGGTGCACAGAAACGCCGCAGCGTTTCTGGCATGCTCAGCGCCTGCGGGCGCTGGGCATGCGAACACGCTCAGTGCGTGTTCAGCATGCCAAAAACCTCAGAGGTTTTTGAGCACATCCCCCGCCTCGCCGACCGCCCGCCCATACGACTCCGCGAGTGCTCCGCACCCGCTTCTTGTCCGCGCAGGAAAAACTCCACGCTCTTCGGCGGCGGCGTCCGCCCCGTCCCGCCCGCTCCGTAGGCGGTAGAATTTAACAGCGCACCACGGTAGGGGCCGGTGCTGGCCTCACGCGCGTGCGGACTCGGGCACTGTCGCGATGGCCAGCGCCTCCGGCTTGAGGGCCAGGCGCGCCATGACGGGAAGGTGGTCGGAGACCCAGAGGGGCACGACCTGCGCCTCGATGACGTCGAAGTGCGGGGAGACCAGGATGTTGTCGTAGGCCCAGCGGACGGCAAAGGCGGGGTAGCTGGGCAGTATTGAGACGGGGCGCAGCCGGGTTGCGCGGAGAAAGGCACGGAACGCGCGGGACTTGGGCTCGCAGTTGAAGTCGCCCATGACGATCGTGGGCAGGCGGGCGGGGCCTAGCAACGAGGCCAAGGCGCGGATTTGCCGGCGCTGGTCCATGACGAGGAAGGGCATGGCCAGGTGCGTCACGACCACGCGGATTTGCGCGTCGCCGGCCCGCACCTTGGCGACGACTGCGTTGCGCGGCTCGGTGTACGCCGGCAACTTCACTACCGAGATGCCTTCAACAGGGAGGGAGGTGAGCAGGGCATTGCCTTCATGCAGGCCGAAGCGCGTTTTCTCTGGCCCAAAGCTGACAGAGTAGCCCAGCGCACGCGCGATTTTGTCAGCTTGGCTTACGCGCCCGTTGCGCCGGCTGCCCCCGTCGACTTCCTGCAGGCCGACCAGGTCCGGGCGCAGCCACGCGAGGGCCTCGATGATGTGGGGCACCAGCTTCTGCTGCGCCGTCGGCCGGACATACCGCATGACGCGCAGCGCCTGGCCCCGGTAGCTGCCCGGCGCGCCCAGGCCCCAGAAGATGTTGTGCGTCAGGGCCGTGAGGGAGGGCATCTGCCCTGTGCCGGGACAAGGATACTTAAACATTTCGCCCTGCGGCGGTGACTTTGTCGTGGAATGCGTCCGCATGGTTTCGTTCTACGACGTACAGTTTCTGGTAGGTGGGGGGAAAGACGGGCAGCTGCCACACCCGCCGTTCGGCAAGGACGTGGGAGCCCAGGTTGTCGAAGATGGATTTCCACTCGGCGTCGGAATGGAAATGAAACGGGATGCTCACGCGAAAGGATTCTAGATGATTCATGACCCAGTCGTTGAGAAACGTGTAGTACCTCTCCAGAGCATTGCGGTAGATTTCCTCGATGATGAGCACACGGGGGGCCACGCGCAGGATCTCTTTGAGGACCGACACCTCGTCGTCGCAATGGTGGAGCGTCAGGATCGTGTAGGCGGCGTCAAACGCGCGGTCGGCGAAGGGCAGGCGCTTTCCGTCATAGAGGATGAGCGGCAGCTCCGTGAGGTTGTTGTCGACGACGTCGACCCCCACAACGTCCCTGCCATGCGTCTCCTGGATGCGCCGGGTAATGTACATGTCTCCGCAGCCGACGTCGAGGACCTTCTTGGCTCCAGCGAGGAACTCGTGGATGTGGGGAGACAGGCGCCGTGCGCGCGTATGCAAGACTGGCGCATATGTGAATCGCAAAAGGCGCTTCCGAACGCTCAGCGTTTGCATCCGCCGGCCCGGCTTGGCGGCATTAATAAGCTTTGCGTCCAGAAAGGCTTTGGTGAAAATGTGCTTGGTCGGCCTCAGGTCGAGCCTCTGCGCTTCCCCAAGGCCGCCGACAGGGGGGTTGGCCTGCTCAAAGACCCGGGGGTCTTTGGCATGCCAGCACGGCGACGCCGTGCTGAGCACGTCGGGGAATGTCTGCCTTCTGGCCGGTGAAAAGCAGGCGAGAAGCCGACCAAGCCGAGCGAAAGCGAGATTTTCACAAAAGCCGTCCCCAAAGGCAGCCCACTGGCGTGCTGGCCACGACCGCGCTATGGAATGGTGATGTCGTGCCGCAGCGCCCCGGCCACAAGAAGCGGGAACGTCAGCGTCGCGTCGCCCTGCACCAGCGCGCTGCGGCCTTCTGCCTTGAGCTTGCCCCAGCTGATGGCTTCGCTGGGCGGCGCGCCTGCATAGGAGCCGTCGCCCGCCATCCCTGTGGACAGGTAGACAGCATAGTCGGCCCCGCCGCGCATCATCGTGGCGTTGTTGATGTGTGCCTTGGGCAGGCCGCCGCCGAGGATGAGGACGCCGACGGTCTCGGCGTCGATGACTAGCTGGTGGAAGCGCCGCAGGTCCTCGACGATGTCGAGGCGGAAGTCCGGGTGCTTTTGCGAGAAGAAGAAGAGCTGGTCGCCCAGGGACCCGTCGGTGAGGCCCGGCGAGTAGACGGGGATGTTGTGCGCGGCCGCCCAATGGAGGTAGGAGGCTTCGTCGCGGATGGCCCGTCCCAGGCGGCGGATCAGGTCCGCGCACGTCATCGGCGCCGCTTTTTGCGCGGCATGGGCCTCCTGCAGGACCGGCTGGATCCAGTCCTCGAAGGCGCAGTAGCGGTCGTTGGGCACGAAGATGTTGCCAATCCGGTTGACGCCGTCCTTGGCGAGGCTGGCGTCGTCAGCCTCGAAAGAGCCGACGAGGAAGGGCTTGAGGCATTTGATGAGGTCTTCCTCGATGCCTCCGGCCGTCGTCACGAGGGCGTGGATGAGCCTGTGCTTGACCAGGTACGTGACGATGTCGCGCAGGCCGGAGCTGATGATGTTTGAGGTGCAGCCGAAGAGGATGGTGGCCTTGGCGCGCCGCATGGCCCGCACAACTTCGATGGCGCGCCCAAGCTCGGCGGCCTGAAAGCCCGTGGTGGCATAGGCCGAAAGGAACGCGGGCAGCGTCAGGCCGGCCTCAAAGTCGTGGCCCTGGACGGCTGGCAGGCCGGAGGGGTCCTTGGAGGCCTTGAAGACGAAATCATGGGCGTTTTTGAGGGGGTCGGCCATGGCCGGCCGAAGCAGGAGAGCGTATTTAAAGGTTCCTGGCCCGGGGGCCATGAGACCTTGCAGCGGGAGGGCGTTGGCGTTTTGCACATCTGGTGGCCACCCAAAAAGCTTAAAAGCCTCCCGGGATTCTATGTTTAAAAACCAGGTGACCCTCTATGACTGTCATCGCCTTTAACTTCACGAAGATCATCGCCCAGCGCAAGCGCCCCGTCAAAGGCAAGATCAGCGTCACGAACAACGTGGACGTCAGAAAGGTCGAGGAGGCCAAGCTGAGCCTCAACGAGAAGAAGGGCGCGATGCGCGTCGACTTCAGCTTCACCACCAAGTACGAGCCCGACGTTGGGTCCATCACGCTGGAGGGCGACCTCGTCTATCTCGACACCGATGCCACTGTGGCCGAGGCCATCGCCACCTGGAAAAAGACCAAGCGCCTCCCCAAGCCCGTGATGAACCCCATCCTCCAGGCCGTCTTCACCAAGTGTCACATCGAAGGCCTGCTCATGAGCAAGGACCTCAACCTCCCCCCACCCATCCGCCTGCCCACCCCGCAGGTCTAGGCCATGGAGACCCTGCCGCCCCCGCCCTCAAAGGACGTCAAGCTCAAGGTGGCCGAGGCCATCCAGGACGACGTCAACAAGGGCATCGTGCGCATCGACTCCTCGTTCATGCGCCAGATCGACATCCGGCCCGGCAACATCGTCCAGATCACCGGTGGCCGCATGACCGTCGGCATCGCCGACCGCAGCCTGCCCGGCGACATCGGCCTCAACATCCTCCGCACCGACCCGCTGATCCGGCGCAACGCCAAGACGAGCATCGGCGAGCTTGTCTCTGTCCGCAAGGCCGACATCAAGGAGGCCCGGAAAGTCATGATCGCGCCGGCCCGAAAAGGCATCATGATCCGGGCCAACCCTGAGATCCTCAAGCACGGCCTCCTGGGCCGCGCCGTCGTCAAGGGGGACGTCGTGGCGCTGGGCGGCAGCCGCCGGCGCCGCACTACGATGAACGAGAACCCGTTCTTCTCCGACTTCTTCTCCCTCATCGACGAGAGCGTGACGTTCGGCCTCAGCGACATCAAGTTCATCGTCGTGGACTGCGTCCCCAAGCAGGCCGTCCTCATCACGGAGAACACGGAGATCGCCTTCAACCCAAACGCCCCCGAGGTCCGCGAGGAGAAGCTCATCGACATCACCTACGAGGACATCGGCGGCCTCAACGAGGAGCTCAAGAAGGTGCGCGAGATGGTCGAGCTGCCGCTGAAGCACCCTGAGATTTTCGAGCGATTGGGCATCGAGCCGCCCAAAGGGGTGCTTTTGCATGGGCCGCCGGGGACGGGCAAGACGCTGCTCGCGAAAGCGGTCGCGAACGAGACGAACTCAAACTTCATTTTGATCAACGGCCCTGAAATCATGAGCAAATATTATGGTCAGAGCCTTCCCGGCGACGAAGAAGTCCTCGTCGTCGAAAATGAGTTGATGAAGCGCCTGCCCATCGCAGAAATTGTCGACGGAAACCACCAGGATCTTCGCGTTGCCTGTTTTGATGAATCGGGTCGCGTGCTCATCGGCAAAGTCACCGATCTGATCAAGCACAAGACGCGGGGTAAGGTCCTTGAAGTCAAGACACGGAGCGGCCGCTCGATTCGCGTAACTGACTGCCATTCGCTCTTTACGCTTGGAAAAGCCGGACTGGAAAGCGTGCAGACCTCCCAGCTTATGCCTGGCCAGTCCTTCGTGGCAGTGCCGCGCACGTTGCCTTTTCCAGAAAAGTCCGTGGAACACATCAATCTCTTGGAAGCGCTCAAAGCCGACGATTGTGGCCTCAGGGTCAGGAATTCACATCTCTACGTTCAGCAAGCCAAGGACAAGCTTGGCGCAAGAGAGACAAGCAGAATCCTACATGTCAAGGAAAAATACGTGTACGACCTCATTTCAAAGAGCGTCATGCTGCCCGTGAAGTCCTTCCTGCGCCTCATCAATGAGGCCCAGCTTACCATCGACGAATCCCACATTGGAATTGCCACAAAAGGCAAGTCGCTGCCCGTGAATCTCGAACTCACCGAGGATCTTTGCGCCTTTTTCGGCCTCTGGCTTGCAGAAGGCTCGTACACGACAAAAAACGAGGTGCGCGTTAGTGTCCACAGAAAAGAGGAGGCCGATGTGGTGCGCCTGTGCACAACGCTTTTTGGGCCCGTCACCATCTACCGCAAACCCTCGGCTGAAGCGTCGGACATCTACATCTGCCAGGGAGCGCTTGGCAAAATCATGAAGCACGTCTTGGACTTTAGAAGCGGCGCGCGCCAGAAGCGCATCCCTAGCTTCGTGTTCAATCTGAACCGGGACTGTCTCGCTGCGTTCTTGCGTGGCTACATCAGCGGAGACGGTTCGCTCAATCTGTCCACGCCAGCCCCCACCGTCGAAGTCTGCTCTGAGAGCCCGAAGCTCATCGATGATTTGTCCTATCTGATGATCCGGTTCGGCATTGTCGGCAAGATTTACTCGCGGCGGGACCGGCCCCAGAAACGCTACTGCTTTGCCAATGCGGCCGATCTTGAGAACTTTCGGGAGATTGGGTTCTTCAATACGGAGAAAAACCAATCCATTTACACATACTTGGAAACGCTCGGCGTAGGCCGTCGGGACAGAGTTCCCGTCACGGATGATGTCAAAGACATCATAGTCTCTCGGCCGGAATTGTCTGCTTGGGCCAGCTCCGAGACGATTGGCCGAGAGGTGCTCCAGCGCCACGCTCCCGCTCTCATCTCGCGCTTCCAGGATATCTATTTCGATAAGGTGGTCTCCATCCAGCAAGTTGAAGCTCCCGAATTCGTCTACGACATCGGCGTGGAAGGCACCCACAATTTTGTCGCCGGCTTTGGCGGCATCTTTGCCCACAATTCAGAGGAGAACCTGCGCAAGAAGTTCGAGGAGGCCGAAAAGAACGCCCCCAGCATCATCTTCATCGACGAGATCGACGCCATCGCCTCCAAGCGCGAGGAGAGCCGCGGCGAGGTCGAGCGGCGCGTCGTGGCGCAGCTGCTGGCCATCATGGACGGGCTGAAGACTCGCGGCAAAGTCGTCGTGATCGCGGCCACCAACATCCCCAACTCCCTGGACCCGGCGCTGCGCCGCCCGGGGCGCTTCGACCGCGAGATTGAGATCGGCGTCCCCTCCAAGGAGGGCCGCCTCAACATCCTCAAGATCCACACGCGGAACATGCCTGTTCGGCCGCCCTTCGACATTGGGGCGGCCCGCAAGGAGCTCGAAAAGCTCACGCAGGCCGCCGCGAGGGACCTGGAGCGCCCCGACAAGCCCCCCGAGGAGCTTGCTGCCGCGCGCGAGCAGGCTGAAAAGCTCGCGAAATTCCTCGCCAAGGTCGAGGACGCCTCCAATAAGTCGCTTGGCGGCGACAACGGGCTTGCGGACCGCGCGGTCGCAAGCCAGGTCAGCGACGCTCTCATCAAGTACCTGCGGGCCACCGCCGAAAAGCTCAAGGAGGGCGAGGAGCTCCTGGCGATCTTCGAGCACATCAAGGCCCTGGAGGACTTGCTCGACATCTATTATGGCCGCACCGACCTGGACGACGACAAGCGCGTCCTCTTGCACACCTTCCTCCAGGACCAGGGCTTTTTGCCTCTGGTCGAGGACCGCGAATTGACCATGGAGACCCTGGGCGCGCTCCTGCCCGGCATCAAGGATGAGAAGGTCAAGGCCCGCCTCCAGCGCCTGGCCGGCCTGCCCGCCAACATGGAGGAGTTCGAAAAGGAACTGTGGGAAGAGCTGCGCGGCCTCAGCCCCGAGGCGGACGAGAAGATTTTCACGCGGGCCAAGGAGCGCCTGTTCCGCACGCTGGCCGAGCGCACCCACGGCTTTGTGGGGGCGGACCTGGCGTCGCTGTGTAAGGAGAGCGCCATGATCGTCCTGCGGCGCATCCTGCCCTACCTGCGCGACAAGGAGCACGAGGACCGGGTCATCCCCCCCGAGCTCCTCGAGAAGATCATCATCACGGAGGCGGACTTCCGGGAGGCCCTCAAGGTCGTCTCGCCAAGCGCCCTGCGCGAAGTCCTCATCGAGATCCCCAACGTCCACTGGCACGACATCGGCGGCCTCGCGGACATCAAGCAAGAGCTCAAAGAAGCCGTCGAGTGGCCTCTCAAGCACAAGGAGGCCTTCCGCCGCCTGGGCGTCAAGCCCCCCAAGGGCGTCCTCCTTTACGGGCCGCCCGGGACGGGCAAGACGCTGCTGGCCAAGGCCGTCGCAAACGAAAGCGAGGCCAACTTCATCCTCGTCAAGGGGCCGGAGCTGCTCAGCAAGTGGGTCGGCGAGTCCGAAAAAGCTGTGCGCAAAATCTTCGAGAAGGCCCGCCAAAGCAGCCCCAGCATCATCTTCTTCGACGAGATTGACGCGCTGGCCCCCAAGCGCGGCGCCGCCAACGACTCGCACGTCACCGAGCGCGTCGTCAACCAATTGCTCACAGAGATGGACGGCCTCCAAGAGCTCAACGACGTCGTCATAATCGCGGCGACCAACCGCCCCGACATCGTGGACCCCGCGCTCATGCGCCCCGGCCGCTTTGACCGCATCATCTTCGTCCCTGTGCCGGATTTGCTGACGCGCTACATGATTTTCAAAGTACATAGTAAGGGGATTCCAATTGAGCATGGTAGTCTCTTGTATGCATTGAAACTCGCTCCGTTGGAACAAGATCAAACCACCGATGGTGCTCCAACCAGCTTGAGCCTAAGGACTAAGAGACTTAGCCGTGTTGGTGGCTCAGGGACTGGGGTCAAAGACACTGATCGTGTGGCCCAAAGAATTGTAAGCGAAGGTGCAGGCGCAGTGCCTTATGTCGATGATTTGGAGAAAGCACGCGCCAAGTTTATGAATGAGCTTAAGAAGTGGTTACCCGACCTCGCCCCGGATGAATTCTTGAAGCGACTACCGAACGATCTCCTGCGCATGTTCCATGAATTTGATAGACAAAGGAAGGAATCTCTCAAGAGTTTCTCTGAAGATGGAGATTCGATGAAAGAGGATGAATCATCCCCGAGGGTGATAGACGACTATTATAAAGAGTTACGATCAAAACTGGATGAGCATGAAGTGGGAGTTGCCAAGGTCGTGGATAGGGTGTCCGCTTGGTTGGAGACCAAGCACGGAATCGTTCTCGATATGGAGGGCATGTTTCTTGCCTACCTCGCTTATGTTACGGAAGGCTATGTCGGCGCCGACATCGAGTCTGTGTGCCGCGAGGCGGCCACGCTGTCGCTGCGTAATGACATGAAGACGAAGACGGTCACCCTCATGTTCTTCAAGGTGGCTCTCAAGAAGGTCTTCCCGAGCACGACCAAGGAGATGGAGGAGAACTACATGAACTACCAGTACGTGGCCCGCTCCGCCCGCGGAAAAGAGATGCCCAAGGAGAAGCCGAGCTATTACGGGTGAATATTTATATTCTGCGGGTGAGTCCTCCCTCCAATGAGCTCAGAGTTGGACGAGGTCATCCGGACAAGTGGCGTGATCGTGCACCCCGGCCGCTATGCGTACCTCAAGGCGACGCGCAAGCCCGCCGGCTCGCACTTTCTGATCGCCGAGGACGCCGACGAGGTCACCGTGGTCACGGACGAGCCCTGCGTGGAGACCGTGCCGTATCACGAGGCGGTCAAATGGTTCCGCCTGCTCGAGGTCCGGGTGTCGGCCCCGTTTGAGGCGAAAGGCTTTCTGGCGGCAATCACCAGATCGGTTGCGGACGCCGGATTGAACGTGCTCGTTGTTTCAACGTATTCGAAGGATTACATTCTGGTCCGCGAAGAGGCCTTGGAGAAGGCGGTGGAGGCGCTGCGCCAGCGGGGGTTCCCGGTCAGTGCGTTGGAAGCCTCAGAAACAGAAAGGGCCGAGTAGGGTTGTTTTCCCTCCAATTCCGAGTAATTTGGTTTTCCTCTGTCAGTGGTTGCAAAGCGGGCGCGAGAAAACAAATCGAAACGGTTATGGTGTTCTTCCTGGGGGCGGCAAGAATTGTCCAGGAAGAAACTGTCCCCAGGAGTCATAGACACCGTCGCGGGTCTTGTAAAACGGGATTCCGTCATTGATGATGACCTCGGTTCTCAAGTATGTGTCGTCCGTCCTGCCCAGCAGGACAAAAGAATAATCGCCTTTTCCTGGGCGGACAATAAAGTCTGTAATGCCGTCGCTGTTGACATCACTATATCGAATTGAAGACTCGGAGATTGAGGCCTGTTTGGCCAAAAGATGATGCGTCCCCAGCGCGGCGGCCACGACGAGGCCAGTCAGGCAGGCAGTTTTAAGAGACATCCAGAAATGAAGTCGTTTGAAGTTAATAAACCTGATGCAGAAAAACATCGTCTGAAGACGCAAGCTATATAAACCAAACTCTGTTTGGAAAATTCATGGCCCGCGCACTCTTCATCGTGGCCCAATCCGGCTACCGCGACATCGAGTTGATCGAGCCGCTGCGGATTCTCAAGGCGGCCGGCCACTTGTGCACGATTGCCAGCGTCAAGGCGGGGGACGCGCAGGGGGCCGATGGGCATGTGGCGGCCGTGGTCTCGGTCAAGGACGTGAAGGTGGACGACTTCGACGCCGTCATCGTCATCGGCGGCCCCGGGGCGCCGAAGCTGGCCGAGCATCCTGAAGTGCTCCAATTGCTGCGCGACGCCAAAGCGCGCCAGAAGAAGCTGGCAGCCATCTGCATAGCCCCTACAATCCTGGCGAAAGCCGGCGTACTCAACGGGCGGCAGGCTACCGTCTTTGAAACAGCGGAGTCTAAGCGGATCCTGCAGCAGGGCGGCGCGATTTTCGTGGGCAAACCCGTCGTCGTCGAGCCAGGCCTTGTCACGGGCAATGGGCCGCGCGCCGCGGCCGAGTTCGGGCGCAAAGTGGCCGAGATGCTCCGGGCGTAGGGCGCCAGAACCGCGCTAGCCCTCGGTGACCTCCTGGACTTGCTTCTTGAACAGCGGCGAGCCGCCACGGCGGCCGGGCTGGTCGACGACAGTGATGGTGCTGGCCCGCGTTGCGGCCAACTGGCCGTCTGTGGCGTTGAAGCTGACGGCGTAGGTGCCTGAGTCGTTGAGGGTGGGCCGCCACGAGAAGAGGCCGGTGCTGGCGTTGAAGCTGAAGGCGGAGGGCAGGACCGCGGCGGCATTTGTGGCAAACATGAGCGTGTCGTTGTCGGGGTCGCTGGCGTTAAGGGCAATCGTCAGCAGATGGGTCTCCTTGACTGTCTTGTTGCCGACGGCCTGGAGGGTGGGGCCGCGGTTGACGTTTTGGACTGTGATGGACGCCAACTCCTGGTCCGTAAAGGCGCCGTCGGTGACGTTAAACATGACAATGTACTGGCCGGCGTCGGCAAAGGTGGGCATCCACATGAAGACGCCGGTCGTTGTGTTGAAGTAAAAGGGGCTGGGGAGAACCGCAGCGGCAGTTGTGCCAAAGGTGAGGGAATCGTTGTCGGGGTCGCTGGCGCTCAAGGAAATAGACAGGGTGGCGTTTTCTTGGATCGTCTGGTTGGGGACGGCGGCCATATTGGGGGGCCGGTTGGTATTGAGGACGGTCAGAAGGATTTCGGTGCTGTCCCAGAGCGACCCGTCGGTGACGTTGAAGACGACGGCGTAGCTGCCTGCGTCGGCAAAGGTCGGCGTCCAGGTGAACAGGCCGGTCGCGGGGGTGAACAGGAACGGAGACGGGATGACCGCCCCCGCGTTCGTGAAGAATGTCATGTTGTCGTCGTCGGGGTCCGAGGCGTTCACGTCGACGACGAGCGTGGCGTTCTCGCTGACGGTGTAGTTGGTCAGGTTGTCGAGGCGCGGCGCGCGGTTGAAGCCCGTGACGGTGATCGTCATGATTTCCTGGTCAGAGAGGGCGCCGTCGGTGACATTGAACGTGACGACGTACGCTCCCTCGTCGGCAAGGGTCGGGGTCCACTCGAAAAGGCCGCTGGTAGCGTTGAAACTAAAGGGGCTGGGCAGGACCGCTTCCGCATCGGTGCCGTAGGTGAGGGCGTCCCCGTCTGGGTCGGTGGCGTTGAGTGCGATGCCAAGGGCGGACAGCTCCTGGACGGTCTGATTTCCGATGGGCTCCAGGCTCGGAGCTCGGTTCACATTGGTGACGACAACCGTGACATTTTCTTCGTCCCAGAACTCCCCGTCTGTCACGTTGAAGGAGATGATGTAGGTCCCGTTGTCGTCAAAGGTGGGCCGCCACGAGAAGACGCCCGTGTTCTGGTTGAAGCTGAAGGCGGACGGCAGGACGCTTGCGGCATTCGTGTAGAAGGTCAGGCTGTCGTTTTCTGGGTCAGTGGCATTCCAATCGAGTGTCAACGTCGCGTCTTCCGAGACTGTCTGGTTCGGGACCGCCGTCAGAACGGGCGGGGAGTTGATTGCGGGCAGCGTGTAGGTGATGTTAATGTTTGAGACTTGGAGGATGCCGGCAGAGCTCGAGTTGAAGACGAGGGGGATGGTGCAGTTACCGCCGACGGGCATGCAATTCGCGAGAAAGGAATTCAGCTCCTGCGCAAAGTCGGGCGTCATCTGCGTGGAGTTGAAGCTGCCGACGAACTGCCACTGCACGTCCGAGTCATTGCCCACGTCCAAGGAAGGATTCAGGGGATACGAGGCGTTGAAGCGGTCCTGCGAGATGTTGATGTCATCCCAGAAGGCTGACCCGTAATTGCTAAAACCATTCTCAAAATCGCCGACGAGGAACCGGCCTAACGAGACAGACTCGTTTGAATAGAGGCAGCGCGATCGATTAGTTCCATTGAGATATACATCATATTCGCGAACTGTTGGGTAATACCGCAGCAAAACAGAGTACCATTGATTTGGGACCAGGAGCGTTATGTTCTTATTGGTATTACCATAGCGACAAATCAGATTCCTTTGATCTTGCCGGTCGACGTGTATTTGACTCTCATTATTCTTAAACACCGAGATAAAGTGGATTGGGGTGCCGGTAATTTGAAACATCAATGAGACGTTATACGACCGGCTGCCATTCAGAGTTGTGCTGCGAGAAGTCGCTTGGGCCATACTAGCAGTACTTTGTGGGGAGTTCATGAAAAGCGACAATGGTGGAGAAACAAATTGCGTGCCAGAAACAATCACTACACCCGATCCAGTCTGAGAAATTGTCCAGTCGCTGATGTCTCCGTCGTCGAAATTGTCGAGGAAGATGCTGTTGTTGCGCGCAAGGACTGAGAAGCCCGTGACGTCAATGGTTGCGGCTAGCACTGTGGCGTTCTTCGGCAGCACCAAGTACTCTGTCTTGCTGCCGGATCCGTTGAACGTCAGGTTCTTGCGGAACGAGCCGTCGGTAAGCGTCGTCAGGTTGTACTGCCTGGGAGGCCTGGGCGAGACGTTGATTGTGAAGGACTGATTTGCGAAGAGCTCGCCGTCGGTGACGGAGACTGTGACGGCGTTGAGGCCCACCTGCCCACCGGAAGGTGTCCAGAGTATTAGGCCGGATTCGTTGTCAATTGTCATGCCAAAGGGTGCGGCAACAAGCAGGTATTCGAGGACATCCAAGTCCATGTCTGCGGCTTGGACATCGTAGCTGTACAGCGTGGCGACGGCTGCGGTGAGAGGCGGCGTCGAGGTGATCGTCGGGGCATGGTTGGGGGGCGTGCCGTTGCTGAGGTTGAAGTAGTTAAGCTGCGTGCCGTTTGCGAAGTAGGCGGATTGGCCGCCAGCGGTGCCGTTGACCGAGAACGTAACGAGGTCGCCGTCGGCTCCGCAGTCCACACTAAGGACGTAGGCCGACTGGTTCTCGAAGGCGAAGGTCGTTGCGTTCCTGCAAGGCAGGGCGTTCACAGACGCCTCGATGAGCGTGCCCTCGGGGACCGGGCCGCCGTCCACCGTCACGAAGCCGTTGAACTGCATGGGCAGCGCCGGCGGGGTGGGGGTGGGCATGGCTTGCGCCATCGAGAGCTGGAGCAGCAGATACAAGGCGCCAAGCAGCCAAAGGGGGCCGGTCTTGAATGTTCGTGTGCGCTTCATGGTTCTCATATCTTCTTGGGCAGGATGACGGCCTGCGCCAGCCAGTCCTCCTTGACGGCCTGGAGGTAGGGCTCGTCGGCGTAAAGGGAGACGTAGCCGATGCTGTTGATGTAGAGGTTGCCATCCTTGTACTCGCCGCCAAGCAGGTCCGTCTGGGCGAACGCGTAGCCTGGCGCGTAGATGTCGGCGGGGATGATGCCTGCCGCCACTTCGCCGAAGAAGACGAGCTTCTCCGACAAGGACTTCTTGCCCAGGTTGCAGCCTACTGAGCTTTGGCAGGGGATGATCTGGGAGAAGACGCTGGTCGAGATGTCAAAGGCGCTCTTGGCGATACCCAAGGGAGGAAAGGCCGTCCCGGCTAGGTCCAGCCCAAGGTCCACGGACGAGGCCGCCACGGCCTCCAGCGCGAAGCTCTGCGCGATGACGTCCTTCGACTCGACGGCGTTCTTGACATTCATGGAGATGTCCACGGCGCCAACGGCGAGGTCGAGCCACGGGACCTTCTTTGCGCCCGCCTTGATGCCTTTGGCCTCCTGGAAGGTCTCGGCCTTCTTCGCGAGGTCCCGCTGGGCCTTGGTCTGGGGTCCGATGGCGACGTCCTTGCGGATCTCCCGGACCTTGTAGACGGTCTTGATGCCGGAGGCGACGCCCTTGACGGTGTGCAGCGTCCCCTTTAGGATGTCCCCGTCCCGGAACGCCACGTAGGCGTCCACGCCGTCCGTCACCATGATGCTGCCGAACTCCACGAAGCTGCCGGCCATCTCGGCGCCCTTGCTGAGCTCAAATATGCCGTCGCGGTTCTTGAGGGCGAAGGAGTACCAGGGATCCTTGAGCTCGCCAAGCTCGAGGGCCTCGCTCATCGCGGTGGCGGGCGCGCCGGCGATCGTGATGGCGGTCTTCGTGTTCTTGATGTACCCGCGCAGGCTTGGGATGGCCGGATCCAGCTGGAGATCCTCCTTCTTCTTGACAGAGAAGCCGGCTTCGTACCAGACCCCTTCCCCGTCGATGCGCCGGATCTGGGCCTGCACGTCCCCGGACGCGTTCTCCATCTCCGGCTCGTCGAGCACGGTCACGGCATTGCCTAAGGCTCCGAACGAGTCGTACGTGATGACGCGGCGCTGCTCGGCCACGAACTTCTTGAACACCTTGCCGGAACTATTGTCCAGCGTGTACCAGTCGGTCGGCCAAGAGATGTTGGCCGCTATGCGCTCGAGCGCGCCAGGCACCGTCGTGATGAGGACGAGGCCGTCGAGGCCCGGCAGCAGGCCGTTGATCTCGGCGATCTGGGCCGCGCTAAACGTGCTTGAGCCGTCGTGGTGATACACATAGAACGAGAAGCCGCCGAAGGTCAGGTTGCCGCTTGGGTACGTCGAGATGTCGGAGGGCGCGGCGCCGATGACCTGGGATTCGTTGGTCCGGTTGTTGGTGATGATCGCATAGGAGTAGTCCAGGGTCTGCCGCGACAGCGATCCCACGCCGGCGTGGGAGATGGGGACCTTCTTGGTCTTGCCGTTCTGCTTCTGGATGTACATGGGGGAGACGTAGAGCTGCATGCTTGCGGAGGTCGCATACTCCTTGGCGATCTGGATGCGGGCCTCATAGGCATGCGCGCACGTCGGCGACTCGATGGGCTGCGCCAGCGCCAGGCTCTTGTAGACGACGTTCTCGCGGGCGACGCCCGAACTGTCAAAGAGCGTGAAGGAGAGGGCGGGCAGGTTGAAGTTGTCCTCGTCGAAGAAGAAGAAGACGTCGGAGCTTGGGACGAACTGGAAGACGAATTCCTGGTACTGGCCCGGCACGATCTTGACGGCCGCCAAATCGTACGTGAAGGGCGTCTCCGCGGCCTTGACTTCGACGGACTCGTTGTTCTCGATGTCGGCGCCATACAAGTAATCGGGGAGCTCGAAGAAGAGCTTCCAGGCAGGGTAGTGGGCGATGCTGGAGTAGATGTGGTAGGGGCCGGGGTAGGCCAGGAAGGCCGGGTCGCGCTTGGATCGGAAGGAGAGGTTCTTGATG
>CAYUKJ010000004.1:0-14853 GCA_964445245.1 uncultured Methanosarcinales archaeon
CTCTGACGAGGGCGTCGGCGTCGACACCGGGAGCGTCCAGCTCTTCTGGCGCACGAACGGGACGTTTGTGGCAAGGACGATGGCCTTCCTCGGCCAGGGCCGATTCACAGCGAACCTCACCGCGCAGGAGGCCGACTTCGACGGCCACCAGGGCCAGACGCTTTCTGCATTTGTCAGGGCCCGCGACCTCAACGGGAACAGCCGCGACGGCGAAACGCTCCTTGAGCTCATCGACGTCGTCAACGACCCGCCAAGCACCGGCATCCTTGATCCGGCTCCGGGCGTCTTCTGGGCCGGGGTGAGGACGATACGGTGGGCCACGACAAACGACGCCGAGGAGGAGGACCTCCGAAGCGACGTCTACTACTGGTCGCCCTTCAGCTTCGCCCCCGACCCCGACCTCAACCTGAGCGGCTACCTGACGCAGGGCCAATGGATCCTGATAGGAACAACCGTCAACGGATCGAACATGACGTGGAACACAAGCGGCCTCAACAATGTGCGGACCGTCAATGTCACGGTCCAAGACGCCGCCAACCAGGTCTCCGCCGTGAGCGCGCCCTTCGTCCTGGACAACACCCCTGTCGAGATCATAATCGACAACCGCTACGACAACGTCCTGTCGGCCTACCTCTCGAACGGCCAGGGCCTAGTCTTCGGCGGCCTGGCAGCCCCCTTCAGCCGCATCGCCAACATCTCGGTCAACGACTCCAACTTCATCCTGGCCGAGAACCCCGTCGGCTTGCGCGAAGGCGCCTTCCGCTTTGTGTACCAGCCCAACCTGACCGTCCCGCAGAGCTTCGCCCTCAGGATCTTTGCGACCGACATCCTAGGCAATGACAATGAGGTCGAGGCCGAATTCATCATCGACACGGCCCCCCCGACGCTTTATGACCCCAACGTCACAAATGCCTACACCTACGACATCGTCACCGTCGAGATCCGCGCCGAGGACGAGCGGGGCGTCGACCGCGTCCTGGCCGTCGTGCCCCGAAACGGCACGAACACGACCGTCTCGCTAGGCCAGGTGGGCACAAGCAATATGTGGACCGGCCAGTTCTTCGGGCCGACACAGCCAGGAACCTACGAGATCAGCTTCACGGCCTTCGACCGCGCTGAAAACTCGGTCGGCCTCTCGACGCTCCAGGCCTTCCAGGCCGGGCCGGACTTCACTGTCGACACCGCCGACATCAGCTTCAATCCGCTTTCCAGCGTGACCGGCTCACCCGTCAACATCACGGCCCGCATCCGCAACCTTGGCGCGAAAGGCGGCGAAGACGTCCCAGTACGGTTCTTCGCCACTGACGCCTTCGGCTCCCGCCGCGAGATCGGCAACGACACGGTCAACATCTCGAACTCGACGGGCCAGGGCACAGCCCGCCTCGTCTGGCAGACTGAGGCCTTCGGAGGCCTCGTCCCCGTCCTGGCGTCTGTCGGGGCGGCCCCTGGAGTCTACGAATCAACATACTACAACAACAACGGGTCCAAGAACTACTTCCTAGCAAGCGCCGACCTCACCGTCGAGTCCCTAACTTTCCTGCCCCAGCCGCCAGTCTTCAGCGGCGAGCAGGTCACCGTCTTCGCCCCCGTCCTCGAGCACAACGGCTACTCCATCAGCAACGTCCGCGTCGCGTTCTACGAGGACGTCTTGGACCTCGACCACCGCTTCTATTTCGAGGACATCGACGTCCCCGCAAACGGCCTCGTCAACATCTCCGCCGTCTGGCAGACCGCCGGCCTTACAGGCGAGCACACCGTCATCGTCGCCGTCAACGAGGCCAACTTCCCGGCCGAGACGAACCCATTCAACAACGCCAACCAGGCCAACTTCACCCTCGACGTCTTCCTCGCCGAGCAGGTCCCCGACACGATCATCTGGCCCCGCCGCGTCCTGCCCAACATCACGCAGGAGGCCGTCCGGGGGCTTGCCAGCTTCGACTATGACCGGGACAACAAGACGGACATCTTCGCGGGCACAAGCGAAGGCAACGTCTACCTCCTGCGGAACCTTGGAGTCAACTATCCAAACCAGACGCGCATCAAGAACGTCCGGTTCGCCAAGGAGTTCCTCTTCAACGTCGAGTCCACCATCCAGGAGGGCTCGGAAAAGGTCTGGGGCATGACGAGCGCCGACTTCCTCGGAGACGGCGCCAACGACCTGATTATCGGAACGACCAGCGGCAAGGTGATGTTCTTCAACAACAGCGGGGGTCAGCTCCGGGACAACTTCACGCTCTTTGACTCCGGCGACGACGCCTATGGCCTCACCGTCACCGACCTGGACAATGACGGCGACTTCGACATCATCGTCGGAAACCGCATCGGGCACGTGGACTTCTGGCTCAACACGCTTGTGAACGGCAGCCAGGCAGGGCCCCTCAACTTCACGTTCAACGGCACGCTCACCACGCGAGACCAGCCCTACGGCATGACGACAGGCGACTACGACCGCGACGGCCACGCCGACATCATGGTGGGCGACCGCCTGGGCCAGATCGAGCGCCTTGTCTTTGAGATCGATCACTACAACGGCTTCATCTTCACCGATATCGGGGCCTTCGCCCACGGCCTCACGACCTTTGACGTGGACTATTCGGGAAAACTGGACCTGTTCACCCAGAATTTCGACGGCGACGTCCAGCTCTTCTACAGCCGCCTCGGGGGGATTGTAGCCGAGCCGCTGATGATCGATACCCTCCCCAACTCCTTCGGGCTCTCAAGCGGCGACTACGACCAGGACAACGACGTCGACCTCATCGTCTCAAGCGAGGCAGGCGAGATGACGATGCTCATGAACAGCCTCATCATCCGCAAAGAGGCCACGCCAGTGCCGGCCGAGCCAATCCGGAACATCACCCACACGGCCCACATCCGCAACCCGTACGCCCGCGAGATGATCTACGTCAACGTGACGGAGACGCTGCTTGGCGACGCGGAGTTCGAGCAAGGCGGCTTCGAGATCGACCAGGGGCCGTTTGAGCCCCCCCTGCACTTCGACTTCTACTTCGACAAGACGCCGATAGACGACCTGGACCCCCAAAAAGACTTCCGCTTCTACTTCAAGCTCCCCAGCACGGTCTGCGTAGCCTTCTGCATCTATGGCTGCTCAAACCGCTGCGACGGGGGCATGTTCGCCGTGCCGACGGTCGCAACGTACCTGGAAAACAACACGTTCAACCAGACAATACACTTCTCGGACATCCTGGAGGCGTTCAGATGGGGAAGCCTGCGCGTCGATGAGCTAGACATCCGCCAGGGCTTTGACATGGTCTACCGGACCAAGGCCCGCAACGTCACCAACCTGACGACCATCACGAACATCAACTACTCGCTGCTCGGCACCTTCAACACGCCGCCCACAAGCTTCCTCTTGGCCGACGACGTCGTCAACCTCAACGACCCGCTCGCCAACGTCAAGCAGATCAACCCGATGAAGTCCAAGGACGACCGCGACTACTTCGACATGGAAGCACCCGCCCCGGACGTCACGCCCACGAGCGTCAGTTTCAGCACATCCGGCATGTTCATCCTCAACCGGCCAGTTACCGTGACGGCACGCTTCACCAATCTCGGCAGCGTCGAGACGCTCAACTTCCCGGTGCAGATACAGGTCAACGGCACTCCGCTGAACTTCACCTTCAGCTGCGGCTACTATTGCACCTATACCCAGAACTTCACCTGGATCAATCTGGCGCCCGGCGGCTCCGCAAGCATCTCCAACTCGTTTGTGCCACGCGCCGGCGACATCTTCGCAGTCACTGCCGTCGCCAACCCCTTCGGGGGCAAGATCGAGTCCAACCTCCTCAACAACAACCTCACGGAGTTCCTGCGCCTCTCGCCTGCGGCCGACATAGCCGTGACGCGCGTCTACTTCGACAAGGACACGCTGCGCGAGGGCGAGGCGCTCACGATGTTCGTCGAGGTCACCAACCTGGGTGCGAACCAGAGCTTCGGGCAGGACGTAAGCTTCAACGCCCTGGAGAACCGCTCGTCCTCCAGCTGGCCCGACCACGGGGAGGGCAGCTTCCCGTGCAACGGGTATATCCCCGCGCAAGACCCCATCAACTGCAGCGCCGACAGCCCCGAGTACGACGCAGAGATGTGCGACAATGACTTCGGGTATCAGAACTTGCAGTGCCGCCTCTGTGAGGACACAGACGGCCTCGTCTCGAACGCGAGCGCGACTGTCAACCGGACAGTCACTCTTGGCGACTTCCGCCGCCGCTCGCAGGGCACGTATACGGGCCTGGCCGCCGTTGTCGCCAACATCCAGCCCACAGACAGCATCCTTGCCAACAACGCTCTGTTCAACCACACTATCACAGTCCTGCCCTCCCAGGTGGACATCGTGTGGGCTTATACTGAGGAATGGTATACCTGCCACCTCGAACTCGGCCTGGTCGGGCCCATGCTTGTCTCTGAGCCGCTCTACGACTTCTCAGTGTGGGAGTTCAACGAGGGCGGATCCGACATCACCAAGGACTACGACCACGTCCTATACCTGGACAACAACGACACTGTGCTTTTCGGCCGCGTGAACAACACTGAGGGGCTGCGCAACCACACCAACGACACTGACGTCTTCCGCGTCAACTTCAGCGGGCTGCCCCCAGGCGACCACCGCGTGAGCGTATATCTTGACTACGGCAAGACGCCCGACGAGTCCGCCGCCAACGCCACGACGCCCGACGGCCTCGTCCTGAACAGCACGAAGCCCGGAATAACCGGCAATTACATCACAGTCCGCATGAGCGACGCAACACTCCGCCAGGCCAGCAGGCTGAACGGCAGCGCCAGCAACGGCGCGGTGCAGCTGCGCGTCCAGAACAGCTCGCGATTCCGCGTCGGCGACACAATCCGCTCCGCGCTTGCCAACGAGTCCTATCTGGTTACCGCCATCCAGCCCAACGACGTCTTGGTCATCAATCCCGGCGTGGGTGCCTTCATCGGGGGCGACCAGCCGGTGTACCACTACCGGCCCGGGGCCTTCGGGGTGAACGTCTCGCTTGACTACCCGCTTGTGGAGCAGGTGCCCAACTGGAGCCTCCGCACGCGCGTCGTCACCAACTTCACCTTCCTGGACGCGAAGGCCGATTTCAGCCCGATCCTGACGCTTGTGGACCTGGATGAGGCCCTTAACCTGGGCGGGGCCGACCTCAATGACCGCGACGTGGCCCGGCGGCAGGGGCACATCCTTGTGTCGGGAGAGTTCAATGTGACCGCAACCCCGATGGCAAGCGCGTCCACGCTCATCCTGCCAGGCAGCATCATCGACGAGCGAAGCGATCGCAACCACGAGCGCAGCGTCACGTTCGAGTGGGTCGAGCTTGAAGTCAGCCAGCTGGGCTTCTCCCTGGGGCTGCCCTCGCCAAACGACGTCGTCACAATCAGCAGCTCCATCAGGAACAGCGGCGATGTCTCCACGCCCAGGAACTTCACGGTGGTCCTCTACATCGACGGCGCGGTGTTCTCAAACCGCTCGATGTCCCTGCGCGCGGACGAGAGCGTGCCACTCATCTACACATGGACCGTCCCGGCCGACGGGCGCAGGGAGCACGCCTTCCGCCTTGTGGCCGACATCGAGGACGTAATCACCCACGAGGACCCGTCGAACAACGAGGCCAGCGGCGCGATCTTCGTCACGCAGCCCGCCGAGCTCAACATCCTTGTGCGCGAGTACGACATCCAGGACATGACGGGCCTGGAGCGCGCAGGCCTGCAGTCCGATTCCCTGATGTTCAACGACTGGAACGGCGTGCGGGCTCTCGGGCCGCTTGAGCTTGACAGCGCCCCGGAGCTATTCGACTACGACTTCGACGGCGACTTGGACCTCATCATCGGCAGCCTCGACGGCAAGATGCAAAGCTTCCAGAACAACGGGACGAACTTCAGCCCGCTGTTCGTCCCCACGGACTGGACCGACTTCGAGTTCGACTCCTCCCAGGGCGAGGAGCTGCTCGGCCTCCCGGAGATCGACGTCGGCGCCCGCTCCGTGCCTGAATTCGCCGACCTCAACGGCGACACGGCAGCGGACCTCATCGTCGGCGACGCCACCGGCCACCTGCGCGGCTTTGAGCGCGTCCAAGCGACGGCGTTCGTCTTCATCCCGGGGCAGGGCTTCGTCCTCCAGACCCGCCCGACCTGGAGGGCCAACGATTTCAACTTCACGGCGCAGCACGTCGATGTCATGCGCCGGTCCGCGCCAACCTTCGCGGACCTGGACGGCGACGGGGACCTCGACCTCCTTGTGGGCGACGCGTTCGGCGCCGTCACGGGCTTTGAGAACGTCAACAACCGCACCAATCCGCAGTGGGCCCAGAACGCCTTCGGCCTCGCGGCCGTCAATCTCGGCACGAACGCGGTCCCCGAGCTGCTCGACCTCGACGGCGACGGCGACTTCGACATGATGTTTGGCTCAAACACGACCGTTGGAGTCCTTGAAAACGCTGGAAACGCCACAAACGCCTCCTGGAACAGGACATCCTTCAACTACACCAAGGCCGGCCGCGAGTCCTTCCATCCGGCCCTAGGCGACCTGAACCGCGACAACCTCACCGACCTCATCGTCGCCGACAACAACGTCACGCGCGTCAGCCAGCGCCTGGGCTACTACGAGCCCGTCAACGTCCAGGTCATCAACTACGCCGGCAACGCCATCGACGTGGACCGCATCGCCATCCACGTCCTTGACCCGCGCAACTACCACAAGTACACTGAGCTGAACTCCGACGGTCCCAGGACCAAGGTCGTCCGGGACAGCCAGGGCAATATCGTCAACATCTATGAGGACGGCCTCATCCTGGACCAGAAGGACATACCCGGCTTTGGCGCCATAGAGCGCGAGTACGACGTCAACATCCCCCTGGACCTCCCGGCGGAAAGCGTGCTTGCGGCTGTCGCCGACATCAGAGAAGAGCTGAGCCCGGTCTACGACGACACCCCCCAGTACGGCGGCCCAAGCTTCGACATCTTCGTCGAGAGCAACCTCACGACATTCGAGCACAAGGGCGGCTACCGGGTGTTCCGCAACGGCACGCTCTCCGAGCCCTTCGGCTGCAACCCCTCCTACGACTGGTGCCCGATCTACAACCTCACGCCAGGCGAGGTCAACAAGATTGTGGGCCCGGGGGACATCCAGCGCTACCGCAAGCTCATCCGCACGGACTACGACCTCAACCGCTCCATACCGCCCCTCCAGCTCGAGATCATAGACAAGGCGGAGATGGAGCTTAAGCCCGACTACATCGAGGACCTAAACCTGCGCCTCACGAACAACAACCGGCGCGCCTACACCATCGACCGCATCGCCATCGAGCTCTACGACAAGCGCAACGTCTCGCAAAGCGGCGTCAACATCTCCGAGAACAGCTTCACCTTCGACATCTATTCGAACGGCACCATCATCACGCTGCTCACCGACATAAACAGCTTCGGCATCTCGCCGGGCCAGACGACGACGAAGGCCTACAAGATCCACATTCCGGAGGGAGTCCCCCTCAACGCGACCCTCAACGTGAAGGCCCTTGAGGTCTACGGGTTCCGCGACAACCAGTGGGAGCGCTCCACGAACACGCGCATCCACCGCGGCCCCTTTGCCAACAGCCCAAAGCGCAACGTCCCAGAGTCCGGGTATGATCTGCCCCCCGAGGCGCTCTGGGTTCCTGGCAACGGCAGCCTGGTCTCCAACGAGTTCTTCTGGGGCAACCAGGAATACGACTGGTACCTCAACACCTGCGAGCTTTGCTCGCCCCCAAGCTCCCCGGCCTGCGGACCAGAAGAGTCATTGATGCGCAAGCAGCTCTGGCTGCCGGCCAGCACGGTCAAGTCCGAGTTCAAGCAGGTCGTCACGCGCATATGCAGCATGACGTGCGTTGAGGGGCCAACAGGCCTCACCACCTACGTCAACGGCAATCTCATCTCCGCCATCGACACTGAGTTCTGCGATGAACCCGGAATCACTGTTACGCTTGGCTGGACGCCCAACTTCGCCGACTTCGTCCTGGGGCAGAACAACCAGTTCGACTTCTACCAGTACGGCATGCACCGCACGTACCAGAACAACTTCTACGAGATCGTGGCCATCGACTATCTCCACGGCGCGACCATCGAGCCGCCCCTGCCGGCCTTCGCCATGAACGTGACGGGCATCGGCACCAACAACCAGCTGAGGCGCGAGTTCGAGGAGCCCGTCAACGTCACAATCTCCAACAACGACGACGATGAGGCCACCGTCTCCGTCCTCACCTTCGATCTCCTCACGGAGGCCGGGCGGGTCATCCACCTCCTGACGGACACCACGCCGCGCCTCTTCCCGCCGCTGTCCGTGACGACGGAGGCCTTCAAGGTCCTTGTGCCCCCAGACGCGCCGCTGAACGCCAGGCTGCGGGTGGGCGTCGAGCGCGTCTTCAGCTTCCCGGACCCGCTGTGGCTGCGCGACCACGAGATGAGGTGGAACGACTTCCTCGACGAGGACGTCGTCGACTACTTCTTCGGCGACACCCGTCCGACAGGCGAGGACAGCTTCTACCGAAAGCGCTTCTTCGTCCCCTCCTCCATCACGCGCTCGGAGGCGATCCTTGGCGCGGGCAGCGGCACAGACCTCTACCTCAATGAGGAGTTCCAGGGCTCCGGCTTCCCCGGCTGGTCCCCCATCTCGGTGACCGGCGGCATCAGGCCCGGCCAAAACAACCTCCTGCACGTCGCTGGCAGCATACCGGACACCGACGCCCGCGTCTACACTGGCCGGTCCTTTGCGGGGGCCCGCGTCGTCGACCCGGAGGAGGACGTGTTCTTCTCGGTCTTCGGCATCCGCGAGGCGGCGGAGCTTGTCGGGCGTGAGCCCTTCCTGGTCCTGCCCAACGAGGACGTGACGGCCCGCGTGCGCATCGAGAACAAGTACGAAAAGAGCCTCCCCATCAGCCTGCGGATCTACCTCGTCGACTTCACGACGCTGCAGGAGCGGACCCTCGCGACGCAAAGCATCACGGTCGCGCCCCTTGAGATCAAGGACCTTGAAGTCGACCTGCACATCCCGGCGGACGTCTCCAACGAGAGCCGCCTGCAGCTCGAAAGCGTCTATGACGAGCTGGTCACCGACAGGAACTGGCTGCGCGGCTCAAACTTCAACGACGCGCAGGCCGCCAACATATTCCTCAACGACGCGAGCTGGGGCGTCGTCGAGCTAGGCCCCGGCAACGAGAAGGCCAAGTACTTCCGGAAGCACCTCTGGCTCCCAACGACGGTCAGCTCCATCCTTCTCCAGGTCTCAGGCGCCAATGCCCTCTGGGTCAACGGCCTGACGGCGCCTATCCAGGGGGGTTTCTTCCCGCTGCAGGCCCAGCAGTTCACGAAGTCCGAGGACAACCTCCTCACCATCCGCAGCGACGGGTTCAACGCAGCCGCGGACATCCGACTCCAGCACTTCCTGCCCGTGCGCTCCACTGACCTGGACTTCGTCAACGCCACCTGGTCGGACATGCGCATCCTCTCCCAGGGCAACACGAGCTGCCTTTCCGACCAGGGCCTCTGCGACTGCGACAACCGCACCAAGGGCGAGTGCCTCTACGCCGTCGACGAAGGCACCCCGATCTCCGTCAACCTCTCCATCCGCAATACCGGCGAGCTGTTCGCCGACGACTTTGCGCTGCGTGTCTTTGCCCGCAACGTCCTGACCGGGCAGGAATACGAGCTCACCAGCGAGCGCATCACGCTTCATCCCTTCAGCGCCGACCGGTGGAGCGCCGGCTTCGACACGTCCGGGCTGGCCGGCTTCCACGAGTTCCTCTTCCAGGCCGACACCGAGGACATCATCATCGAGTCAAGCGAGTTCAACAACCGCGAGAACCGCACAGTCTATGTCAACGCTAGGCCCCACATCGACTACCTGCGCGCCACGCCCGTCCAGGGGTTCGGAGAGCAGGTCGGCATCGAGGCCCAGATCGTCGACCCCGACGACAATCTCGACGCCGTCCTCCTTTCGAGGCTGAGCCCCGCCGCCGTCGAGGCCCTCATGGCCTTCCGGAACAACAGCGCCGCCAGGAACGGGACGGTCTGGAACGCGACCTTCAACGGGACCCTCGACGGCCGGTACCGCCTCAACCTCTCCGCCAACGACACCTATGCAGCCGAGGATTGGCGAAACGAGACCTTCGACCTCTTCGACTCGCTCTACCTCAACATAAAGACGACGCGGATGACGTACCACTGGAGCCAGGTCGTGCGCCTGGTCCATCCGGCAGCGGCCGCGCTTGTCAAGGAGCGCAACAACTCGCTGCCGGTCTTCCGGGGCGCCTACGACGGCGTCGAGTTCGTCAAGGGCGGCTCCCCCGTCACGATCCGCGCCCAGGCGTACGACCCCGACGACGAATTGGTCACGCTGCACGTATGCAGGACGCCGCAGCTGGGCCCCGCCGGCTGCCTGCAGCCTATCTGCAGAGCCACAAGTCTCCTTGGCCCTGCGTGCTCCTTCCCGGCCGAGCGCGACGACGCCCTCCACGCCTGGTATGCCTTCATCACGGACGAAAGCAGGGCCCAGGCCGCCCTGGTGGGGGCGGGCTCCTACATCAGCGACTCCACGGCCTTCTTCACGCGCCTGGAGTCCGTCGCCTCCCTGCCCAGCCAGGGCGGCCTCGCCGAGGTCTTCTACGACAACGTCGACGACGGCAAGACGCTGCTGGCCGTCAGCGGCGAGGAGGGGATGCGCTGCCGCTTCGGCCGCGACGCCTTCAAGCGCTTCCACCAGGACCGCTCCTACGCCTTCCTGCCCCAAGCCAACGAATGCGCCGTCTCAAGCGACACTGGGATCTGCAACCTCGGCCCGCTCCCAAATCCCGACCCCGCGCGCGACCCCAACACGAACCTGAGCCGGGCCTACGTGAGCTGCATCGACGAGGTCGGCAACGCCGCCAGAAACGACGAGAACTCCGACGCCGTCTTCCTCCTCAGCTTCAACAGCACGGTCAACGACACCTACGACGGCGCAATCAGGGGCCTGGGCGACTCCGTAAGCCTGGGCGGCGACACGCTCTACTGCGTCGACGACCGGGGCGCCTGCACGCCCAACCTGGGAACAGGCGGCGCTGTGACGGTCAACCTAACCGTGCCGGGAGTGACGCACCTGCGCTACCTCGACCTCAACGGCACGCTCAAGGACACCGCGATACTTGTCACTTCCCCGATCAGCCTCTCGCCCATCATGACGTTCGACCTCGTGGGAAGGCACGCCTTCGAGGCCTCCGTCGAGATCACGGCCGCCGACAGCCAGGGCGTCAACTGCACGCTTGTCGTCGACGGCCTTCCCATGCCCTTCCCCGTCCGGGGCATCAGGGCCTCGGCCGTCGTCGAAGGGGCCGACAACTCCACAAAGGCGCTTCGGGCCGTGTGCGAGAACGAGTTCGGCCAGCGCGCGGAAAGCGAGGCCGTCCACGCCCTGCCTAACGAGCCGCCCATTCTCCGGCACCTCCCGGACATGAGCCTTGAGGCCCTCCAGACCCGCAGCATCGATGTCGGCCTCCTGGTGCGCGACCTCGAGGGCGACCCCACTTCCGTCGACATCTCGCAGGCGGGCGACCCTGGAATCGTCGCCACCGCCCTCAACGGCACGACCCTGACGGCGGCCTCCCAGGACCTTGTCGCAAGCACCGCGTTCTGCGTCCGGCCCTCCGACCCCTTCGAGGCCGGAGACACCCAGTGCGCCTCTGCTTTTGTCGAGGACGGCATCGAGAGCAAGCTCAAGAACAACGAGGACACGAACACGACCGTCAAGCTCTATCGCGCCGTTGACTACAAGAACGGGTCCGACTGGGTCACTCTCACCTCCACTGAAAGCGAGCTGCGCACAGAGCCCGGAAGCAATCTCCAGCGCAACCTAGCCTCGATCTTCAGCTGGAACAGCACGCAATCTCCGGTGCGCGAGGGCCTGTTCCGCGTGCGCTTCGCCGCCATTGACGCCATGGGCCGCATCCTCCGCAACCGCGACGGCACCCTCATCGAGGACACCTCGGAGTTCAGCCTGTTCTTCGTCAACACACCGCCCAACCTCAGCGGACTGCCCAACAAGACCCTCCTGCAGAACCAGGACCCCGCCGACAGCTGGATCGACCTCCATGAGTTCACCAAGGACGACGAGATCGACTTGAACGACCTGTCCTACGCGATAGAAAGCGAGACGAACGCCGCCCTCATCGGCTGCGCCGTCGTCTCCAACCGCTTCGTCAACTGCACGGCCCCGACATTCAACGCGACGGGCAACTCCACCGTCAACATCACCGTCACCGACGGCTTCCTCTCCGACTCAGACAGCTTCAGCATCCGCGTTCTCCCGGTCCTGGAGGGCCCGCCTCTCCAGGTCCTCACCTACGATTACCGCAGCGCGGACTTCGACGCCAGCGGCGACCCGCTCTCGCCCGAGCGCCTCGTCCTCGCCAACGTCCTGCCAGGGCTCTACCTCATCGAGGCCGTCGTCTCCGACGGCTTTGCCAACGTCACCCACAACATCTCTGTGACAGTCCAGGCCTCGACGCAGACGACGCTTCTGCCCATCGGGGACAAGACGACCTCCGAGAACCTCACGCTCGCGTTCGAGGTCAACGCGACGAACCCGAGCAACCTCACGCTTGTTTTCGGGGCCGAGGGGCTGCCTGACGGCGCCAGTTTCTTGGACGCGCAGTTCGCCTGGACGCCAACCTTCGACCAGTCCGGCCTGTATGACGTGAACTTCTTCGTCTGGGACGGGCTAATAAACGACTCCGAACAGATCACAATCACGGTCCTCAACGTCAACCGGCCGCCCGCCCTTAACCCCATCGGCGACCAAGTCGGAGTCGAAGGGATTGACCTGGCGTTCCTTGCGACCGCCCGCGACCCCGACAACGAGAACGCTGCGCCCAACGACGACAACATCCTCGTCCTTGCCGCCGCCGACCTGCCGCCCGGGGCCCAATTCACAGACGACGGGAACGGCACGGGCAGCTTCCTGTGGCAGCCCGGCTTTGAGGCTGCCGGCCTCTATTCGTCCGCCTTCTCCGTCTCCGATGGCGAGTTTACCGACAACGAGTCCATCCTCATCACCGTCGAGGACGCGGACCGGGCCCCCGTCCTGGACACGGTCCCCGACCAGGCCGTGGCCGAGGGAGACCTCGTCCTAGTCGAGATGCGCGCGACGGACCTTGACGGCGACCGAATCAACATCAGCCTCAACGACAGCCGGTTCGCACTCGTCAATATCACTTTCCTCAACGCCACGAACTCGACCTTCAATGTCACAGGCGGCACGAACGGCTCGATTGCGCAGGCCGTCTTCGCCTGGCAGACGGGCTTTGAGGACGCGGGCGCCATTACCGTCGAGGCCGCTGCGGCCGACCGCACGGCGTTTGACAGCCAGGCGTTCACGATCACGGTCGCCGACGTGAACAGGCCGCCAGTAATCGCGGACATCCCTGACGTGGCCGGAACCGAGTTCGACGTGCTCGAAGTCGTAGTCAACGCGCTGGACCCCGACGGCGACGTCATGGTCATGGGCCTGTCTTCGCAGCGCAGGCCCGGCCAGCCCGGCGGCGGGGATAGGCCGCCCCAGGAAATCGAGTCGGCCGCAGGCGGCCTTGCGGAGCCGCAGGACTTGACGCCCCCGTACCCCGAAGCGATCAACTTCAGCCTCAATGACTCGCGTTGGCAGTTGGTGCCCAACAGCACCGTGTACGTGAACGGCTCGGCCGGCGCCAATGTGACGTCCCTCTTCCGCTGGGCCACCGACGACGAGGACAGCGGCCTCTACGACGTGCGGGCCAGCGTCACCGACGGGCAGGCCGACGACTTCACCGACTTTGGTGTCGCAGTGGCCAACCTCAACCGGCCCCCCGAGCTCGCGTTCATCCCGGACGTCGTCGCCGTCGAGGGCGACATGGTGGCCGTCGTCCCCAACGCCACGGACCCGGACAACCAGAACGGCGTCACCAACGACGACAACGTCCTCGCATTCAGCTTCACGCCCCCGCTTGGCAGCAACGGGACCTGGCAGACGACGGAAAATGACTCAGGAACCTATGTCGTCACAGTCGCCGTCAGCGACGGCTCCCTCTTGGACGCGCAGAACGTCACGATCACCGTCCTGGACAGCGAGCAGGGGCCCTTTGTGGACCTGCGCCCGGCCGACTTCGCCAAGAGCTTCCCGCCAGACCCGGTCTTTGTCGGCGACACGATCATCCTGGGCTTCGAGATCCGCAACGCCGGCAACGAGACCGTCACAAACGCCTTCTACCGCATCACGCGCGGCGACGGCGGGCCGGACCTGGGCAACCTAAACCCCGTAACCGTCGGGCCGAACGCCACTGTCTTCGTCAACGAGGTCCTCAGCTACAGCCAGCCAGGCAACTACACCCTCAACCTCACAGTCGACCCGGACGGCCTTGTGAACGAGACGAATGAGGCGAACAACTGGATCACGACCTTCATCGTCGTCCTGGGCCTGCCTAACGCCCCGCCGGTCCTTGCCCCTGTGCAGAATGTCACGGTCCTTGAGGGCCAGGAGGCCAACCTGTCGGCGACGGCCTTTGACGCGGACGGCGACGCCATCGACATCACGGTCAACGACAGCCGCTTCGCCCTTGGCAGCACCGCCTTTGTCAACACGACGAACTACAGCGCCCGGCAGTCGAACTTCACCTGGCAGACCACGCTCGTGGATGCTGGCGCCTACCCCGTCATCGTGACGGCCTCCGACGGGAATCTCACGGACGAGGAGGAGGCCCTCGTCACGGTCCTGGACGTCGAGGAGCCCCTGACCCTCGACTTGGTGCCGGCCAACTTCGTGAAGGCCTCTCCGCCCGACCCCGTCTATGTGAACGACACGCTCACGCT
>CAYUKJ010000005.1:0-2532 GCA_964445245.1 uncultured Methanosarcinales archaeon
CCCATGCCTTCTCCGCCATGCCCAAAAGAAAGACTCTGAACCTTTTCAGGCTTTCGCCTATGACGAGCACACTTTGGACAGGTACGCAGCGCCTTCGCGGGCGTCCACGAGGACCTCGTCGGTGACTTCGGCCCCAAGCGTGTCCTCGTCCTCGCCGTAGACGAGCTGGAGGCGCAGGATGTGGGTCTCGCCGGGCGCCAAGGCGAAGTCGGCGATCTTGAATGTCGGGCGGAAATTGAATGTCCTCCTCCCCTCGTATTTTCCCTGGTCCGAGTAGATGACCTTGTAGGAGCCGTCGTCCTGGCGCGCCTGGACCTCGACGGTCGTCGCGAAGGTGCCCGTCTTCCAGTAGACTTCGCCAGCGGGCTCGCCTTTGAAGCATGCCGGCTTGATTGTGAAGTCCTTGAGGTAGAGGTGACGGAAGCTCTGGCGGAGCGCCAGGTCCTTGGGCGGCAAGCACAGGGACGCGTTCTCGACCTCGGCCCCGTCCGGGCAGACATATACCTTCACGGGAATCTGCTTTTCCTGGACTTGGGGTGGGCAGGTCCGGCAGTCCAGCTGGCATGCAGGGCATGGGGCCTGCGGAAGCGGAGGCGCTGGAGCCGGAGCGCAGGCTAGCAGAACCAGGACCAGGACCACCCACCCGCGGCGCATGAGCCCAAGGGCGCCTTGCCCCTATAAATAGTTTAGCAAATTTTTTAAATGGGGAGGGCGTGGAAGGCTCAATGGCCAGCACCGTCACCTACCTCCTCTTCATCGGCCTGGGGCTTGCGGTGACCTTGGGGGATGTCTTGGTTGAGGGAGAGCGCTCGGTCTTCATGGCGCTGGTGCCTTCTGCCCCGCCGGAGACCCAAAGCGGCACCCAGCTGACCGGCGCGGCCGTCGCCGACACTAGCGGCCTTTCGGCAAACGGGGACGTGATGGTGGCTGTCCTGTTCCTCGTCATCTCGTTCTATGCGCTCTACCGGATGCGAGACACCCGCACGACGCTGCGCTTCGCCAAGTCGCTCGGCCAATTCCAGGGCTATGCGGGCTTCGTCCTGCGCCTCCTCCTCGGCATCGTCTTCGTGTGGCGGGGGTTCTTGCTGGACCGCGGCTTTGAAGGGGGCTTGGGCGCGTTTTTAGGTGGGTTGCTCCACATCATCATCGGGCTGCTCCTCATCGTGGGCCTCTACACCCGGCCGGCGGCCTACATCGGCGTCTTCCTCCTCCTCAAGTCGCTGTTCTTCGCGGAGGACCACCTCTTCACGCTCGTGCTGCTGGGCAACCTCGTCCTGCTCTTCATCCTGGGCCCGGGCCTGCCGAGCTTTGACCTGGAGCGGGCGGGCGGGGCGCGCAAGCATTTGCATCACGCGTAAGCGGATTCGGCGAGATGGGCTGCATTACTGCGAGAGGCTGATTGCGATCTTCACGCCGTCCCGCACGGGCAGCACGCCCTTGCCCCATTCGAGGGACTGTGCCCGCGTCGCGCCGCAGAGGTCCTGCTCGAGGGGTTTGAGCAGGGATTGCGCGTCAGCGTCGGCCTCGACCGTGAGGCTGGCCAACTGCGCCCCCAAGCCGATCTGTTGCTCGCTTTTGTACTTGCGCACTGCCGCCAGGATGTCGACGAAGAGGTCGCCCGCGGCCGCGCTCTGGGGGTCGGCCCAGGCTGGGTTGGGCGTCGGCCAAGGCGCCAAATGGATGCTCTCCGGGGCGCCCTCCACTTTGAGGAGGGCTTGGTAGATCTCTTCGGTGATGTGGGGCAAAAATGGCGCGAAGATCTTGAGCGTGACAAGGAGGGCGGAGTGGAGCGCGGACCTGGCGCTCTGCACTGCTTCTGGGGGATAGCGGCCGGGGTTGTAGAGGCGGTCCTTGACGATTTCGAGGTAGTGGTCGCAGAAGGTCTGCATGAAGAACTTTTCGGCGGCGGCCTTGGCGCGGAAGAACTCGTGGGCCTCAAAGCCGTCTGTGGCATCGGCGATGGCGGCGTTGAGCTTGCCCAGCATCCAGCGGTCCAGCGGCCAGAGCGCCTGGGGCTCCGCCGCGTCAGCGAGGTGGGGCTCGACGAAGCGTGCGGCGTTCCACAGCTTCGTGATGACTTTTTTGCCGGTCTGCACGTCCTTTTCCTGGTAGGGCAGGTCGCTTCCTAGGCGGGAGGAGGCCGACCAGAAGCGGAGCGCGTCAGCGCAATACTTTTCCATGATGACCTGTGGGTCGAGCACGTTGCCCTTGGACTTTGACATCTTGCCCCCGCCAGGCGCCAGGACGAAGCCGTTGATGGCCGCGTGCGTCCACGGAAGCCGCCCGTGGTGCAAATATGACTTGACGACGGTGTTGAAGAGCCAGAAGGTGACGATGTCGTGCCCCTGCGGCCGCAGGCTCATCGGGAACGCCCTCGCGAAGAAGGCCGGGTCGGCGCGCTGGCGCAACGCGATTTGGGGTGTAAGACTGCTCGTCGCCCAGGTGTCCAGGACGTCTTTTTCCGGGGTCGCGTCGCGGGCGCCGCATTTGGGGCAGGGAGGCGCCGGGGTGGCGGTGGGGTCCACCGGCAGG
>CAYUKJ010000005.1:2542-8090 GCA_964445245.1 uncultured Methanosarcinales archaeon
GTCCTGCGCGTACAGGATTTCGCCGCAGGCGCAGTACCAGACCGGGAACGGGACGCCGAAGAACCGCTGGCGGCTGATGCACCAGTCCCAGCGCAGGCCCTTGATCCAGTTGTCGTAGCGGGCCTTCATGAAGGGCGGGTGCCAGATGAGCTGCTCGCCGAGCTTGAGGAACTCGTCCTTGAGGTCGAGGTACTTGATGAACCACTGCGTCGAGGCGATGTACTCGATCTCAGTGTCGCAGCGCTCGTGGACGTTGACGACGTGCGTGATTGGCTCGCTCTTGACGAGGGCACCGGCAGCCTTAAGGTCTGCCACGATGGCCTCGCGGGCCTCGCGGGTCGTCAGGCCCTGGTACTTACCTCCCTTCTCGTTGAGGCGGCCGTCGGGGGTGAGGAGGAGGATGGGCTCGACGCCCAGGTGGCGGGCCATCCATTCGATGCATTCGACGCCCCCGTAGGTGCAGTAGTAAACGACGCCGCTTCCGTAGGCCATGTCGGTCTGGGAGTCCGGCGTCAAGGTCACGGAGCGGTCGATGAGGGGCAGGCGAACCTGTTTGCCGATGTGCGCCTTGTAGCGGGCGTCGTCGGGGTGGACGCTGATCCCGACGCAGGCCGGCAGGAGTTCCGGCCGCGTCGTGGCGTAGACAAGCTCGGCGCCGTCCTCGGTCTGTGCGCGGATGTAGTGGAGGGCGCTTTTCTGCTCGCGGTCCCTGGCCTCCACTTGCGCGATGGCGGTCTGGCAGGCGGGGCACCACATGATGGGGGCCTCCTTGCGGTACGCCCGCCCCTTCTTCACGAGGTCGAGGAAGGAGGCCTGGCTGATGGCCTGCGTTTCACGGTCGATCGTGCGGTACGACCAGGCCCAGTCGCAGGCCAGGCCCAGGGATTGGAAGTCGTGGAGGAGCTGGGCCTCGGCCTCGCGGGTTTCCCGGAGGCAGAGGTTCACGAAGTCCGGGCGTGGCATCTTGGAGCCCTTGATATTGAGCTTCTTTTCGACGAAGCGCTCTGTGGCCAGGCCATTGTCGTCGAAGCCGAACGGATAGAAGATGTTCTTGCCCCGCATCTTGTGGTAGCGGACCAGGAAGTCGGCCTGCGTGTAGCCAAACGCGTGGCCCAGGTGCATCATGCCCGAGACGGTGGGCGGAGGCGTGTCAACCGAGAAGACCTCTGCCTTAGAGTTGGGGTCAAAGGCGTGGATGCCGCCCTCGGCCCAATACTTCTGCCATTTGGGCTCGGATGCCTTGGGGTCGTAGCGCTCTGGGAGGGGCATTGATGTTCGGGGAGCACTGAGATTTAAAAACGTTTAGTGGGGGTGGAGCGGAACCGGAAATCTTCCGGGATTTCTCAAGGAACGCTTTTGAAGGCGAAGCCTTCTGCGCTGAGGATGCCTGGGAGAGACTTGGCGGAAACAATTGACATGAGGTGTCCTCCAGGGACCGAAAAGCATTTAAATAAGAATGAACTTATAAGTAAGTATATACTTACACTCAATATGGATGTCCTTTCCGTCTCCTCCCGCGGCCAAATCGTGATTCCTGAAAAAGTGAGGAGGCGTTTTAAGATCACCAAAGGCTCCAAGCTTGTCCTGATTGAGCAGGACGACGCCCTTATTCTCAAGAAAGAAGAGGACGTGGCCGCTCAGCTTGCATTTGACCGGCAAGAGCGCGCCGGCTGGCAGATGCTCACAGCACACTCCCTCAAGAAAGTCTGGGACAACCCGGAAGACGAGGCCGAATGGAAACGCTACCTGTGAGGCAACGAGACATTGTGCTCGTGCCGTTCTCCTTCTCGAATCAACGCGGCGAAAAAGTGCGCCCCGCCCTGGTCGTCTCAAACGATGCATTCAATGCCTCGAGCGAAGATGTGGTTGCCTGCGCCGTTACGAGCGCCCTGAAACCAGGACGGTATACGCTTTTCGTCGATCAATCCAACTTGGAACATGGACAGCTTTTCAAGCAAAGCGCCATCAAAGCAGAATCGCTGGTCAAAATAGAAAAAACTCTCATTGTCAAAACCATTGCTGCGGTCAACGCACGCACATACTCAAAAGTCATTGACTTAATCTGCAAACTCGTGAGTTCATAAAAAAAAAATCATGGTTGGAGAACACGCGGGGCGCAAGGCCCTTGAGGGGGGCGGCGGCGTTGGTTTTGTCGGGGGTAAGAGAAGGTTGCTAGGACGGCCGCGCGCCCTTCTCGTCCTTCGAGTCGATGACTTTCAGGAAGATGTTGCCCTCCAGGTCCTCGCAGAACTTTATCCGCGTATTCTTGGTCCAACCACGACTTTCGGCTAAGTCTTTAGGAATGGTAATCTTGTACTGGCCGTTGTTGACGATTACTTTAGGCATGGGCCGTCGTCGCTAGTAATCATTTAGTACTTTTTTAGTAAGTCTCTTTTTAAGGCTTTCGCCCGTGGGGAACAAAGCAAGTGGACTAAATTATTACATTTTCAGTAATAATTCTCTTCTTTTTCAGTACTTCTTTTGTGTTCTTGTGCTGCTGGTGGAGATGGTACTAAATAAATAATGGAATATTATCTGTTTTGGAATTTTTTAGTATTTTTTTAGCCGAAATTTATTATTTTTATATTACTGAGGGAGTACTGGTTTTATTTAAAGATTGTGGCGGCCCAAGCTATAGGGCGAAGGAGCCAAGACATATAAGGAACGGCGTGTGCAGTCCCCTCAGGAGCCCGTAGCATAGTCCGGATAATGCGCCGGCCTTCTAAGCCGGAGATCGAGGGTTCGAATCCCTCCGGGCTCATTCTGGGGTTCGCATGTGCTCACCCCCATTCAGGGTTCCATGGATGGATACATAGGTGGGTAGTCTCATCCGGTTCTTCTATAACAGCAAGCGCAAGAAAACCGTTCTCGCAATCACCAAAACCTCATCACCGATGAGTTGAGCCCCGGGAAACGAAAGCATTATAACCGACAGAAGGCGGGTGTGGCGCAATGGGCTATTTTTTTGCCAAGTCGAAAAGCCTGGGCCGCAGCACATATACGCTGCGGCGGTGCAATACGACCATTTACCTCTTGCTCGCTGTGATAATCATCTACGTTGCGGTCAGACAAGGTATGGACTTGGACGAGACAAAACGTACCTGGATCAGCCTGGCCATTTCGGCCCTAGTGGCTGTCCCGTATTATATCGAACGGTGTCCCGTTTGGCGAGCCCAGCAGCACCGCGTTCCTGTCACGACGCGATGGGACGGCTTTTTGAATTACACAACCATTCTTGAGGTGGGCGAGAATGCCTTGGTATCACCGACTCTTGCGAACCCTCCGGTCACTGAACGGCCTACGCGTCGCGGGCTGTTCTTCGACACATTCGAACGCGACTCCGCAACAGTGTATACAATCAAGTGGGTCCGGATGGTGCCGGTTCTTCTCCTGGTCGCTCTCACAGCGCTCTTGGATGTGACGCTACTGGAACGAGGAATTACTTGGGCGCGTTGGCTTCCGTTTGCGGCAGGATTGGCCGTCTGTGCTGTGGTAACAGTCGCATTCTGGCAGATTGATAGGAACAATTCCCCTCTCGCGAAGAACCGACACAGCATGACCACACAGTATGATTTCCGCTCAAAAATGACGGTTATTACAGTCCACAAGGACATTGCCAGCACCAACAACTGACGTGATGCAACTCCTGTCGAAGAAAGGCCTTATAGGTAGATTGGGGGTCCGAATCCCCCCACGCTCATGGAGAGGCCTCAAAGAATTCGAGAAAGGAAGTTACTTCTTGAACTGCTTCACCAATTCCGGCAGCCACTCGGAGGGCAGCGCGTAGATCTTCGTGATGCTCTTCTCGTTGCCCAAATTGTTCATCGTCTGCAGCGTGCGGATGTGGAGGCCGCCCTTGACGGAGGTGAGCGACCTGGCGGCCTTGACCAGGTTATCGGCGGCCGAGTACTCGCCCTCGGCCTTGATGATGACGGCGCGCTTCTCGCGCTCGGCCTCTGCCTCCTTGGCGATGAGGCGCACAAGGGACTCGGGCAGCTCGACGTCCTTGAGCTCGACGGCCTCGACGTTGAGCCCCCAGGCCGCCGTGGCCTTGCTGACGAGCGCCTGGATCTTCTTGCTGATGAGCTCGCGCTTCGAGAGCAATTCATCGAGCGACATGTCGCCGACGACGTCGCGCATCGTCGTCTGCGCCAGCTGCGAGACGGCGGTCTGGTAGTTGCGCACCTCTAGCACGGCGGTGTCTGGCTTGGCTACCTTGTAGTACAGGACGGCGTTGATGACGACCGACACGTTGTCGCGCGTCATCGTGTCCTGCTGGGGCACGTCCACGACGGTCGTGCGGATGTCGATGCGCTCCCAACTCTGGACGATCGGCCACACCCAGCGCAGGCCGGGCCCCATGAGGCCAGTATACCTTCCCAGCGTGAAGCGCACGCCGCGCTCGTACTCGTTGACGACCTTGATCGAGACCAGGACCAGGATGGCCAGGACGACCCACCAGAGCCAGATCATGGCAGGGCCTCCTTGGGTTTCTTGTAGCCCTCGTAGGCCGACACCGTGTCGATGGGCACGATCATGTGCACGATGTTGCTGGGGTCGCTGGCCATGTCGCTGAGCGCCTGGAGCGTGCGCATGTGCAGCGCCCCGTCCTGCTTGGAGATGAGTTCGGCGGCCATCGCGACCTTCTTGGCGGCCTGGGCGTCGCCCTCGCTGCGGATGATGACGGCGCGCCGGATGCGCTCGGCCTCGGCGGCCTTGGCCATGACGCGCTTCATGTCCTCGGGCAGCTCGATGTGCTTGAGGTCGACGCTGGTGACCTTGACGCCCCACGGGTCGCTAGCCTTGTCGACGATCTCGCGGATCTTCTCGGAGATCTCGTCGCGCTGCGACAGCAGCGTGTCCAGCGCCACCTGGCCGACGACGTTGCGCATCGTCGTCTGCGCCAGCTGCGAGACGGCGAAGTCCACGTCCTGGATCTTGATGACGGCGTCCTCGGCCTTGAAGATGCGGTAGTACAGGACGGCGTTGACGCGCACCGTGACATTGTCCTGTGTGATCGTGTCCTGGCTTGGGACGTCGTTGACAAAAAGACGGATATCCACCTTTTGCATGCGCTGGATGATCGGGATGATGACGCGCAGGCCGGGGGTGCGCGTGCCGGTGTAGCGGCCCAGCGTGAAGACGACCCCGCGCTGGTACTGGTAGATGACTTTGAGGCTGGCCAAAATGACAATCACGACGAAGACCGCGACCAGAATCCAACCGAACCCTGCGCCCGTCACTATGCCCAGGAAAGCGATATGAATCACCCCGTGCGGCCTGCCAATGCGCCTGGACTTTTAAAGTTTCTCCTTGGAATTTGCGCAGATGCCTTGGGATGTTCAAGGAAGGTTCTGTGGATTCCCTTAGGGCCTTCGGAGAATTGCCGCCGGACATCTATGGTCTTTACCCTTTTCGATGCCTTCGGCACGTTAGCCACGGGTGCACCGGTGCACCCCGAAGGGGGCGACCCCCGCACCGGGCACCGTGGCTTACTCGGCAGCGAGCGCGCCAGGCAAATACCCCCTGTCGTCGCGCATGCAGCGGC
>CAYUKJ010000005.1:8100-14658 GCA_964445245.1 uncultured Methanosarcinales archaeon
GGGAATCGGCCCCTTCGGGGTGGGTCCGAAGCCCGCGGCTGTTCATAGAAAAAGCAGTCATGTCCAGTCCTTTGTTTCCAATGATTGAGTAAAGAAACCTATTTAAAGCCCCATTAAGTGCCATTCGGATAGCTGCGGGGGTAGCCAAGCGGCTAAGGCGATCGGCTGCAGATCGGTCCTTTGAGCCTTCGGGCGACGACCAGAGACCGATTATTCCAGGGTTCGAGTCCCTGCCCCCGCTTTCTCTGGGGATAAGTCCTTAAACAGTGACGCGCTCCTTGTCCGGGATGAGCGCCGAACCGACTATCCTCTCTGTCGGCGGCTCCCTAATCGTTCCGGATAAAATAGACGTTGATTTCCTCAAGGCGTTCGAAGCTTTGCTGCGACGACAGATCGGGCAAGACAGACGGTTCGTCCTTGTCTGCGGCGGCGGCACGACGGCGCGGGAGTACCCGCGGGCGGGAAGGGCCTTCACAGATGACTGCGCCCTCCTCGACGAACTGGGGATTGAAGCGACTCTCATGAACGCCCGGCTGCTCAAGACAATCTTCGCTGACTATGCCCATCCGTCAATCATCAGAGACCCGACCGGGCAAATCCGGTTCGAGCAGAGGATTCTCATCGCGGCGGGCTGGAAGCCAGGCTTTAGCACGGACTACGACGCCATCCTGCTGGGCCAGAACCTCGGAATCCGGAAGATCGCCAATCTGACGAACGTCGACCATGCGTACAGCAAGAACCCGCACACATATTCCGACGCCGAGCCGCTGACATCCGTTTCCTGGGAGAAGTTCATCGGGCTCCTGCCCGCAACGTGGACGCCTGGCCTGCACACCCCCTTTGATCCGGTGGCAGCCAAAGCGGCCCAGAAGATTGGGCTGGAAGTCGCCATCCTCAACGGGAAGAACCTGAGGAATCTGGAGGACTATGTCGAGGGGAGGCCGTATGTGGGAACGACAATCAGCTAGTCGCTTCTCCGGCATCCGGAGCCAGCGTCCCTGCCCCCGCTTTTACCCGCCAGTTCGAAGGTCATGAGCGCTCTTTGGTGGCCAAGAGCCTTTCAGAACTGCCGCTTGAGCTCGCCTTCGACGGCGTTGAGCGCCGCGATGTACTGCTCAATGGCCCGGCGCTCCTCCTGGATCTTCTTGGCGGCCTCAACGAGCAGGTCGATGGCCTGCCACCAGCAGGCGGTGCGGTGGTGGGGGTCCGTGGACGCCCAGCCCTCAGAGAAGGCGCGCTCGGCGGCGATGAGGTGGTCCTTGGTCTGCTTGAGCTTGTAGTGGGGGTTGCCCTTGGCGACGACGTCGTCGTGGATGAGGTCGTCCAGGGCCTGGATGTGCCAGCGGATCTCGGTGCTGATGGCCTGGTAGTGCACCTCTGTGGCCTGGAACAGTATCTGGGAAATCTCCTTGGCCAGCACCGCCAGGTGCTCGTGGGGATGGGCGTACTCGAAGGGCATGCCCCTCCCGTGACCCGCCGATATTTATGCCTTCGCGTTTAAAGGCCGCCACCCGCCGCTTCAGACGGGCGGTATTTGTCCAGGATCTCTTTGATTCGTGGCGGGAAGAAGCCGGGGCCCTTGAGGACCTTGCCGTCTTCGCGGACAATGGGCTTGCCGTCTTGGCCGAGCTTGCTCATGTTCGACGCGTGGACCTCGCGGAACACCTCGTCCATGGGGATGCCGTAGCTGACTGCCGTGCCGTAGATGATGTAGAGCATGTCGGCCAAGGCATCGGCGATTCCCACAAGGTCATGTGCCGCCTCCGCGCGCACGTATTCCTCGAATTCCTCTCGAAGAAGCCGGATCCGAAGCTCCCGCGTGTCAGGGCCAGGCAAGGCCGGGGCGTCGCTGCGGTGCACCGCGAATTTTTCGTGGAAATCCCGCACCTCCTCAAAGGGCGTCCTCATGGCTTTTCTCCCCCTGCGTAGATACCGCACGGATACCCCCCACGATTCTCTGCGGTGGTATAAATTCCTTTCTCCGCAGAGCTTCTTCCCTTGTTCTTCGCATGGCCGGGGGAAGCCGAAGCGCCACTTTTTAATACGGAGGCCTTCTCCTCCGGCCATGCCTGTAAAGAAGCTCCTCCTCAAGCTGCCCCGGACCGTCCGCGTCCCAGAGCAGGACCGCCTCGTCCTGCTCTCAAAGCTTGAGCGCCACCCCATCCGCGACACGGCCAGGGACTATCACACCAAGTACGGCAAGATCCCGAAGGACTTCTTCAGGAAGCGGGACGGCAGCGCCATCCAAGTGGGGAAGGAGACATTCATCCTGCTTTCGCCGACGCTGGCCGACCGCTGGCGGGTCCTCGGCCACGAGGTCCAGATCGTTACGGGCAAGGACGTCGGGGCCCTCCTGACCGGGTGCGGCCTGGACAAGACATCCGTCGTCGTCGAGGCCGGCAGCGGCAGCGGCATCCTTGCGCTTGCCCTGGGCGCCTTCGTCAAGGCCGTGCACTCCTTCGACACGAATCCCAAAATGGTCGCGGCCGCCCAGGCCAACGCCAAGGAGCTCGGCCTCGCCAACGTCGAATTCCAGTCCGGCAGCGTCTATGACCCCGCGGCCATCCCTGTGACTGTGAAGGGCGCGGACGCCCTCATCCTCGACGTGCCGGAGCCGTGGTGGGCCATTCCGACCGCGCAAAAAGTCCTCAAGGCCGGGGGCCGCCTGGCCGCCTACACTCCCCAGCTCCTCCAGGCCAGGGAATTCGTGTTAGCCCTGGATAATCACTTCCTGCATGAGCGCACAATCGAGGTCATCGAGCGCGAATGGGCCCTAGACGAGCGGCGGAGCCGGCCCGTCACAAAGGATTTCGGGCATTCAGCCTTTCTCACGTTCGCCCGGCGGATCCGCTGAGGCCACAAGGCTTTTATTGCCCATTATACCCTGGTCGAGGCATGACGCGCCCACAAGTGGTTGCCTTGGCCGACTATGTTCTGCGCAAAGCGAACGAGCTAGAGCTACGCATGGACGCCCTCATGAAGGTCACACAGCGCGGCATCAGCGTGCCCATGCTAGACCAAATCCGAGAGGCGTCCTTCCTCGCACATTGCGGACCGACGCGGGAAGCCCGCAAGGCAGGCACCCGGCAGCTCCTCAATTGTCTGGACGACGCCTTGCGCGAAAGCATCATCCACGACAACCGCATCTACTTGGGCATTGTAGACGACGACAGCTACTGCCTCGTCTCAGTGGGAGTCATCCCCGCCAAGTACGGCAAGGCCCGCGTGGACAAGTGCACGTACTTGCGCCTGGGATGACACCAAGGCGGTTTCCGCGCGTCCCGGGGCGGAGTCCTTTTAAAGCAGAATGACATACTGGAGAACATGAAGCGCGAAATCCGCATCCTCGGCATCGATGACGGCCCTTTCTCAAAGAGGCAGACGAAGAAAGTCCTGGTCGTTGGCACCATCTTCCGGGGCGGGCAGTTCATGGACGGCCTGGTCTCCTGCCAAGTGACGCGGGACGGCTTTGACGCCACAAAAAATATCACGGACATGATCCTGCGCAGCAAGTTCTACGCCCAGCTCCAGGTCCTCATGCTCAAGGGCGTGGCCGTCGGAGGGTTCAATCTCATCGACGTGGAGGCCCTGTCGCGAGATACCAAGCTTCCGGTCCTTGTCGTCCTGCGCGACCCGCCCGACCTTCCCCGCTTCTTTGCGGCCATGCGCAAGGCCAGGCACGCCGGGGACGCCGCGATGGTCCAGGCCTGGCCGGAGCCTAAAAAATTGAACGATATCTACGTCCAGCTCTTCGGCCTCTCCCTCAAGCAGGCGATGGGGATGCTGAAATTGACGTGCGTCCACGGCCACATCCCCGAGCCCCTGCGCGTCGCGCATCTCATCGCAGGCGGCATTGTCGACGGGCAGAGCCGGGGGCGGGCTTAGGCCTGCCGGAAAGGTTCCGGCCTCGCGCCTCGTTTTCCGGAAATCCCATCGTCTTCGCCGGAAATCTTGCGGAAATTTCACCGGCAGCTTTGAGAAGGCTCGGTATTCTACGGCAAGGGGAGAGGTGATCCAAATGAAACGCACTCTTTGCGCCATTGTGTTTGTGTTCCTTCTGGCCGGCTCCGCGGCTGCCGAGGTCCTCATCTCGCAGGTCTATCCTAATCCTGTAGCCACGGAGTCCGGCGGCGAGGCCGTCGAACTCTGGAACACGGGTGCAAGCAGCATCAATCTCTCCGGCTGGAAGGTCCGGACGGAGACTTCGGTGGCGGACGCGACCCTGCCGGCCCTTGTTGTGGCGCCTGGGAGCCGAGTCCTGGTTGCGGACGCGAACTGGAACGCCTCGCGCGACAACGCGAGCTGGCCCTTAGCCGACTACGAGGAGGCCTTGACGCTCGCGAATACTGACGGAGGCCTCGCGCTCGTCGATGCGGCGGGCGCAATCCAGGACGCCGTGGGCTGGGGCAATCCGGACGGCATCGCAGACGGCCTCTTCGAGGGCACGCCCGCCTCCAATCCGCCTGAAGGCCGGGCTCTTGTCCGCCAAAGCAGCATGGACACTGACGACAACGCGGCGGACTTTGCGGTGGGGCCTTTTTCCCCCGCGGGCAGCAGCCCTTCCGGCCCCGACCAGCCGCCCACGCGCGAAATCCTCGTCACGCTTACGGTCCAAGGAGGCCTGCCCGTCATAGCTGGCATCACGATCCAGGACGACGATCCGCTCCAGGCGGGCGTCCAGATTGTGCCTGTGCCCGGCGACGTGGCCCTCGTGAATGTCTCGGCGCTCCTCGAAGACCCCAATGGCCTCGCGGACCTTGTGGATGTGCGCCTCTCCCTCAACGGGCAGGACACCTCCCTGACGCTGGCTGAAGCCATGAACGCGACCCGGGGCCGCTTCGAGGGCCTCTCGACGCTGCGCTACTACGACCTGCCCGGCAATTATACCGGAGCCTTGTCGGTGATGGACGCCAGCGGCCAGCAGGTCTTCGAAAGCCTCTCAATCGAATACATGAGCGCGCTCGGCCTGAGCGTCCCCGAGACATTGGACCTGACGGCGGGGCCCGGCGAGGCCGCCAGCGCCATGCTCGCCGCGCAGAACCTCGGGAACGTCCCGTTCACCCTGGCGGCCGCCGGGACGCCGCTTGCCGGCGCCTCCCGATTGGACCCAGGTGTCCTCGCCCTCGGCGTGGACGCCAACGCGCTGTCCCCCCTCACCCTGCACCCGCAGGTCCTAGCCCATATGCCCGTCGGGGCTGCGGCCTTTCAGGACCTGTTCGTGCGGGTGAGCGTCCCCCAGGGCACGCCTGTCGGCGCATATGCCGGCACGATCCAGCTGTATGCGACCCCCACTTAGCCTCGTTCTCTTGCTTGCGCTGGCGGCCGCGCGGGGGGAGGCCGCCGGCCTGGGCGTCAGCCCCGCAGCAATCCACACCGAACTGCCGTTCGGCGGAGGACGGGATGTCTCGCTCATCGTGACGAATCCGTCAGACCAGCCCATGACCGTGGCGCTCGAGTTTGAGGGCGAGGGGTTGGTCGCGGCCGTGCCGCTGCCGTTCAATGTCCCTGGAGGTGAGCGGATCCAGGTCCTCGTGACGCTTGCGACCGACCGCCGGACGGAGGCGAATTTGACCGGGCAGCTGCGCATGGCGGCGCGCGGCGAGGGAATTGTGGCGCCAGCTCTCATGATTCCCATCGCGGCCGCTGTGCGGTCCCCTCGCACGAATGTGTCGCTGTCTTTTGCGGACGTGTATCCTGCCGAGACGGGTTCCCCCCTCGTTGTTGAGGCTGGCCTTGCGAATTCGGGGACGCGGGATGTCGCCGTCCAGCTCCGCCTTCGCGTCGGCGAAGTGCTCCTGGAAGGGCATGAGCTGCCGCTTCGGGCGGGGCGGCCGTGGGCGGGACGCGTCCTGCTCGCGCATGCCTTCGAACCTGGGGCCTACGAGGCCATGATGCTGGCGATGGTTGACGGGCGCGAGTGGGATGCCCGGCCTGTCTCGTTCATCGTGCACCCGGGCGGCACTCAGAACCGCTCCCTGCAGCCCGGCGGGCTTGTGCTGGAGCGGACGGACGAGGGCCTCGAGGTGTCCATTCTCGCGGCGAACCCGACACCTTGGACGACGACGGCGCGCCTGGAAGGGGCCCTGATGGAGGACGGCATCCCGGCTGCCGAGGCCGCCTCCGGAAATGCCACGCTCCCGCCCTTCGGCAACGCCACGCTCACGGCGCGCTTTCCAAGGAGGGTGCACGGCGCGTTCCTCTTGACGGGCGCCGTCCTCACGGACCGGCAGCGCTGGGCCGTCCAGGCCGTGCCCGTCACGATCGATGAACCGATAAAGCCCTGGTTGCTGTTGTCGGCGGGGGTCGGCGGCCTTGCGGCAGGGTTTATGGCAGCCTGGTGGCGGCGCCGTGCCCCGGAGCCGCCTACTCCCCTGCCCGGGCCAAGCCCGCCGACCGATGGGCGTGAAGAGCCATGGCAGCTTTGATAAACATGGGCCGCGATGAAAATGTGCTTTTTCTGCCTTAAGGGCGAGCGAGATCCCGAGTCCGAGAGCATGCCGAGGGGGTTGCCCCCTACGGGGACACGGCATTCTCACGAACTGGAGAACCATCGCGAGC
>CAYUKJ010000006.1:0-7466 GCA_964445245.1 uncultured Methanosarcinales archaeon
CTACAACTTCAAGGACCTCAAGGGAACCCTTGAAAAGCTGGGCCACCGCTTCCGGTCCGACAATGACTCCGAGGTCCTCGTCCACGGCTATGAGGCCTGGGGCGAAGCGCTCCTGCCCAAGCTGGCCGGCATGTTCGCCTTCGCGCTCTGGGACAGCCGGCGCAGGCGGCTGTGGCTGGTGCGCGACCGCGTCGGCAAAAAACCCCTCTATTATTATCAAGGCGCCTCAGGCCTCTTGTTCGCCTCCGAAATCAAGGCCCTTTTTGCCCATCCCGGCGTGCCGCGCAAGGTCAACCTGGCGGCGCTCGACCGCTACCTCACCTACCGCTACGTCCCCGGACCAGACACGCTCTTTGAGGGCATCGTCCAAGTCCCCCCAGGACACGCGCTGACCTGGGAGAACGGCGCCTCCCGCCAACAGGCATACTGGACGCTGTCCTGGAAATCCCGCCCAGTGCCGGAAGCGGCGGCCGCCGAGCGCATCCGCGCACTCCTGGATGAGGCGGTCAAGCGGCGCCTCATGTCCGACGTGCCCCTAGGCCTTTACCTCTCTGGGGGCGTCGATTCGTCCGCGATCGCCGCGCTCATGAGCCGGTACTCGGACAAGGTCCAGACCTTCGCGCTGGGCTTTGACGAGGCGGAGGCCGACGAATCAGGGCAGGCCCGCGAGGTCGCGCAGCTCCTGGGGACGGATCACCACGAGATCCGCATCGAGGCCGGGGCCGCCAAATCGCTCCCCCGGGTGATTTACCATCTCGACAATCCCCTGGGCGACCTTGCCATCCTCGCGAATTCGGCCCTCGCGCGCCTTGCTCGCAAATCCGTGAAAGTCGTCCTCTCCGGCGAGGGAGCCGACGAGCTCTTCGCCGGCTATGTCCAGCACAAGACGCTCCTTCGGGCGCAGGCTCTGGAACGCCTTGTGCCAAGCCCCCTCCGCCGCGCGATTCTGTCGCCGCTTGTGCGCGCCGCCCCGGTGCGCGCCCTCGACCTCTTCCTCCACTATCCCGCCTCGATGGGGCCGGAGGGCCGCGCGCGCCTCGCCGCGTTCCTGCGCCAGCCGGCCGACGCGCCGGAAAACTACGCGCGGGCCGTCGGCTTGTTTTCAGAGGAGGACAAGGATGCCTTCTACGCGCCGCCGATGCGCAAAGCCCTCGGGGGCTCGCCGACGCTGGCGCGCCTTCGCGCGCAGTGGCCGGCCCGCAGCGCCATGCCCCTCCTGACGCGCGTGCTCGCCCACGAGTTCGCGCAGTGGCTGCCCGACGACATCCTCTTCAAGTACGACAAGATCACGATGATGCATTCCCTGGAGGGGCGCGCGCCCTATCTTGACCATGAGCTTGTCGAGTACGCCGCCGGCCTGCCCCCCTCGCTCAAGCTCCACGGCGCAACAGAAAAATACATCCTGCGCAAGGCCCTCGTGCCGCTTTTGCCCAAGGCGGTCCGCGAGCGCAAAAAGCACGCCTTCGTCGTGCCGGCCGGCCGCTGGTTTGCCGGCGACCTGTCCGCGATCGCGGCCCAACTCTTCGACAGCGCCGTGGTGCGGCGCCGCGGCTACTTCCGAGAGCCCGAAATCAGGCGCCTGGTGGGGCTGCAGAAGTACCCCACATTTTTTGCCGAAAAGCAGTTTGTCTCCCTGGCCATTCTGGAATTGTGGCACCGGATCTTCATCGATCCGGAGGGCGGAATAGCCCCAGAACTCCGCTTGGAAAGATTGCTTGCAGAGTAAGTCGAAGGACTCACTGCTGTGCTGACTTTGCACTCCCGCGCTTGCCAGCGCGCGCCAGGTCCCGCAACAGCGGCAGGCTCGCCAGGGCCGCGGGCGCGACGTTGAGCAGGCGCACCAAAAACGGGATGCTCACCCCAAGCGCCGCCGGATAGCCGAACGCGTACAGTAGCGCGCTCATCGACAGCTCGTTGGTGCCCAGTCCACCCGGAATCAAGGAAAGCACCCCCACGATGAAGCTGAGGGCGAAGGCGGCCAGCAGGATCACCGAGGGCCGCTGGTGGAACGCCAGGCCTGCCAGCGCGAAGGTTGCGTAGAGGATGAGCCAGCCCAGCGCTGTCAGGAGCCCGGCAGCTGCAAGGTAGCGGACCGGAATCGTCTTGACAATCCGCAGGTCCGTCCACAGCTTCTTGAGGCGCGCAGGCAGGGGCAGGCGGTCCAGCGGCACGTGGAAGAAGAAAAGGGCGCCTGCGCCCACAAGGGCGAGGGCGGCCACGACTGTGACAATCAGGTCCGGGAAAATGAGGGCCGCTGCCACCAGGCCGTTGAGAAGAAGAAATACAAGGTCGAAGAGGCGCTCGGCCGCCGTCGCGGCAAACGTCGTCTTGGCAGGGATGCCGAAGAGGTGGCGCATCAGGTAGGGCCGGCTGACCAGGTCGCCCCCGCCGCCGGGCGAGAGGGTGTTGACGACGACGCCGGAGAGGACGACCTGGTACGTCCTCCACAGCGACGGGAGGCGGTGGAGGGGGGCCAAGACGACGAAGAACCGGAGCGTCTGCAGAAAATAGATGCCGAGGAACAGGACGGGAATCCAGGCCGCAAAGCCCCAGTCGACGCCGGCCAGCGCAGTGCCGACGCGGCGGGCGTCCACGACGGCGAAGAGCACAGTGAAGATGGCGATGCCGATGAGGAGGCCCAGCAGCCGTCGGAGAGTCATGGAGGTTCACCACGCGCAGTGCAACGACAAAATCGGAATGGTTAATAAAGATTTGGATGCTGCCTCCATTTCTTGGCGCAATGCAAACCTTGGCGCAATGCAAAACATCGACGAATCTGCCTCAACTCCCGCATCAAGAGCAACAAAATTCCGATTTCTCAGTAAACTTTATAAAATTGGCTTGAAATGAAACGACAAGATGACGCAGAAACGCGCGGGCGAGGCCCGGAAGCGGCGACACCGGCCCGCTTCTTTGCTCGTCCTCTACCATCATCCGGATGCGCAGGACGGGAAGGACGCGATGTTCGAGGTAGACCGCACGATCATGGCGGGGCTGCGCACCGCCGGCTTTGCCGTCCATCCGCTCCTCTTTGACAGCGACCGCAAGACGGTCGAGGACACGCTGGAAGCGCATCCCGTCGAGGCCGTCTTCAACATCTGCGACGGCTTCGACGACAACGAGCGGACCGCGCAGGTCGCCGACCTGCTCGAGGAAGTGGGCGTCCCCTACACCGGCTGCGACGGCGGCGCTTTCCGGCGCGCCACGAACAAGGCAGCCACAAAGCTGTGCCTTGCGCGGGCCGGCCTCGCGGCGCCCAGGGGCCAGGTCTTCAAGGCGCCCGGCGCCCCGCTTGCCAAGGCCCTCCGCTTTCCCCTCATCGTCAAGCCCTGCGCGGACGACGCCAGCATCGGGATCGGCGAGGATTCGGTTGTGGCCAGTGCGGCCCAGCTCCGAAAAAAGCTGCGCCAGCTCTTTGCCGAGGCCCCCCAGCCCTATCTGGTGGAGGAATATATCGAGGGCCGCGAAATCTACGTGCCGCTGGTCGGCGGCCGCACCCCCTTTCCGCTGCTGGAAGTCGAGTTTGCCCAGGATTTTTTCGCGCATCGGCCCCGCATCCAGACCTACCAGTCCAAGTGGCGCCAGACCAGCCACGCGTGGCGCGCCACCGAGACCAAAGAGGCCCTGCTCGACAAATACATGGAGGCCCGGATCCGCAGGATGGCCCGCGCGGCCTTCCGCGCCCTTTCACTGCGCGGCTACGCCAGCATGGACGTGCGCGTCCGGGGAGACGACGTCTTCATCCTGGAGCTCAACCCCAACCCCCACATCGGGCCGGACTCGGACATGGTCAAGGCGGCGAACCTGGCGGGCCTCGCCTATGCGCAGTTCCTGAAATTGCTGGTGGACCAGGCGCTCAAAGACGCAAAGAAAGTCGAGGTTCTAAAGGTCGGCAATTAGATCTCACTTCACCAGCGCAACAGCCGCCTGCTTGAGCCGGCTTGGCGCATCGATGGCGCGCATGATGATGCGGAAGTTGTGCATCGCGTTCTTGAGGCCGGTGCGGCGCAGGTGGTAGAGCATGCGGCCGGGCGTGAAGTGGATGCGCATGATGCCCTCTTTTTGGAGGCGGATGAGGTCCTCGCGGGTCAGGTCGTTGACCTCGCAGACGGCCCCGTCGTAGCGTGTGTACTCGCTCCAGTCCTCGGTGAGCAGGCGCAGGCCGTGCATGCCGCGCTTGGCCATCTCGTACAGCTCGGTGCCGGGATACGGCGTCGAGATGGAGAGGGGCGAGTAGCGGATCTCGGGGATGCTGCGGATGAGGTTGATCGTGGCCTCGACGCTCTTTCTCGTCTCGCCGGGGTGGCCGATCATGACGCTGCAGGTCGCCTCGATGCCCAGCTTCTTGACGAGCTTGTAGGCGGCCCGGATGTGGTTGTGGCTGACCTGCTTCTTGATGATCTTGAGGATCTCGGGGTCGCCGCTTTCGATGCCGAAGCTGATGCGCACCAGCCCGGCGTCTTTCATCGTGCGCAGGAGGTCCTCGTCGACGAGGTTGGCGCGCGTCCAGCCCTCCCACGTCACCTTGACGCGCCGCCGCCGGATCTCGGCGCACAGGTCCAGCATGTGCTTTTTGGCGATCGTGAGCGTGCTGTCGACGAAGACGAAGTGGTCCACCCCGTATTTGCGCTTGCATTCGACCATCTCGTCGACGATGTTCTTGGGGCTGCGCAGGCGCAGTTTGCGGCCGTTGACGACGTGCTCGCTGCAGAAGACGCACTCGAAGGGGCAGCCGCGCATCGTGATGAGCGTCGAGAAACGAACCCAGCCCTTGTGCGGCACGTCGCAGTGATAGAGCTCATGGTCGAGGAGGCTGCGGTCGGGGAACGGGAATTCGTCGAGGTTGTAGACGTAGCCGCCGCGCGGGTTTGTGCGGACCGCGCCGTCTTCGCGCCAGACAAGCCCGGCGACCTGCTCGAAGCGCCGCTCGCCGAGGAGTTCGTCGATGAAGTGGGGGAAGTTGTATTCGCCCTCGCCGACGAAGCCGAAGTCGTAGCAGTCGTAGAGCCCGTCGGCGGCCAGGACCGTGATGTGGGGGCCGCCGATTGTGATGACGGTCTCCGGATGGAGCTGCTTCCAGGCGCGCGCGAACTCGGCGGCCTTGTGGTAGCAAGGCGTCGTGCTCGTGATGCAGATGAGGTCTGGCTGCAAGGCTTCGATGCGCGGGATCTGGCGGTCGAGCGTGAGGCCCTCGGCTTCCGCGTCGACGAGCGAGCAGGCATGGCCTTTCTTCTTGAGGATGGACGCCAGGTACAGGACACCCAGCGGGGGCTGGTAGCCCTGCTTTTTGGCCATCTCGTCGAAGCAGCCGTGGATGTCGGCCCAGGGGGGCTGGAAGAACGTGATGCGCAGGCTGCGCGGGCTCGGGGCAAAATTCGGGGCTGTCACCTCCTGGGGGACCTGGGCTGCCTTGAGGTGGGTGTGGCGCTCGGTGACGGCGTGCAGGGTTTCAGTCATGGCGTGGACCTCACTCGAAGAGAACCCGCGACGCGGTTTATATACCTTTCTATTATGTGAAATATTTTTCACGGATGAAGATATTAATTTGCAGTATAGAAATAATTGATGGGAACGGCCATAACGGAGGACGAAGGCGCAGGCCTAGCGGGGCCGGTTGTCCTCCTGGTCCAAGCTCATCGCGAAGAAGGGGACTGGAAGCCCGATTCCGCGCCGACATCGGCTGCCTCCTAGGACAGTGTCTTGAGGAACCGCAGGACCTCGGTGTGATTCTTGAGAATCCTGTCAGCTTTTCGTAGCTTTGAGGCTCCCACTGTGGTGGTCAGCGCAACAACCATGCACCCGGCGGATTTGGCCGCAGCGATTCCTGCAGGAGAATCCTCGATGGCCGCAACGTCCCGCGCGGGCAGGCGCAGCCCCTTGAGCGCCAGCAAGTAGCACTCCGGGGAGGGTTTGGAGGTGCGAAAGTCTTCCCCAGTGATCAGGACGCTGAAGTATTTTATGAGTTTGTGCTCCTTGAGCGCGGCCTTCACCACTCGCCGCTCTGACCCGGTGGCGAGGCCGACGCGAACCTGGCGCTTGGCTAGGTACGCTAGCAATGGGCGCAGCCCCGGAATGAGACGAAGGCGTCTCGCGCTGGAGAGCACATGACGCTGGCGCTTAGCCACGATTAGCTCAATGACGCGGGTGGGCATGGCCGGAAAGCGCTGCGCCAGGAAATGCTTGGTCTTCTTCCCTGCCATACTGGAGAAATCGCGCCGCTGCAACGCATACCCGTGTGCAGCGAGGACCGTGGTGAGGTGTGCGAACTTGTCGGCTTCCGTGTCGACGATGACGCCGTCGAAATCGAAGATGATGCCTCTGAACATGAAGATGCTGTGAGCGCTTACTACTTATAAAGCTGCGCCAATCAGTGGCCGCGATGAAAATCTCGCTTCGCTCGGCTTTTTCCGCTCAGCAAGCCCGCGGAGGCTTGCTGGCGCGCGCAGACCTGCGGGGTCTGCTGCGGGCCCGCTCGCGATGGTTCTCCTGTTCGTGAGCATGCCGTGTCCCCGTAGGATTTCAGAAACCGAAGGTTTCTGATCTCCTAGAAACCCCAGGGGTTTCTATGAGGGGCGACCCCCTCGGCATGCCCTCGGACTCGGGATCTCGCTCGCCCTTAAGGCCGAAAAAGCACATTTTCATCGCGGCCCCAATCAGTCGCGTCGAATCATCTCGGCCGGTTATATTCCTGGTCGAAGCTCATGGCAAAGAACAAGGTCTGCAGGCCGGTAATGATCAGAAAGGCGCACAGCAGAACGGCGTTCGTGCTCAGGGTCTTGCTGACAAAGAGGAAGTGGGCGAGGATATAGATGCCATAGATGAACCCGATTGGCAGGAGCAGGAGCCCCAGGAAATAGAAGAACACCAGGGGGTGGAAGTCCCGGAGCAGGTATTTCTCCTTGAGGCGCCAGAAGAAGCGGCGCAGGAGCAGCATCGAGACCTTGGGCACGTAGCTTCGCAGCTTGATTTTGCTTTTTTCTTCGCCGTAGACGGGCTTGACGGGCACGTCGAGGACGCGGGCGCCGTAGACGTTGAAGATGACGAGGAGGTCGTTTGGGACGCCGTAGCGCTTGTATATCGAGTCGAGGGGGACGCGCGACAAAAACCTGCAGTCGACGGCGGTGTAGCCGCACTGCGGGTCCATGACGTGCCAGTAGCCCGAGGCGATTTTGTTGAGGATCGTGAGGATGGAGTTGCCGAAGTAGCGGTATTGCGGCATGGTCTTGATGTCCTTGTGCAGCAGGCGGTTGCCCTTCGCGTAGTCGGCCTTGCCGTCCACGACGGGGTCAAGGAGCGCCGGCAAGTCGGCGGGGTCCATTTGGTTGTCGCCGGCCATCACGACGGCGATGTCCATGCCCAATTGGATGGCCTTCTTGTAGCCCGTCACGATGGCGCCGCCCACGCCTTGGTTGACGCGGTGGCGGATCAGCACCAGGCGTTCACCCAGGGCGGCGCCTGCGGCCTGC
>CAYUKJ010000006.1:7476-14458 GCA_964445245.1 uncultured Methanosarcinales archaeon
CGCCTTCTGCATCGTCTTGTCCGGCGAGCAGTCGTCGACGACGATGACCTTGTCGATCCAGGCCGGGACGCCCTCGATTGTCTTGACGATGAGGCGCTCCTCCCTGTAGGCGGGGACGCAGACGGCGACGGTTTTGTTGCGGTACATCAGCCAACGAGAGTCCAAGGCGATTTATAAACGTTTGGCGGAGGTGGACGCCGTTGAAATCATCCGCCACTTGACGGTCGCCACCCTGCTCGCCGTGCGCGCTCATAGCCGCAATGCGGCCATCCCCGTAAGGGACGACCCCCTGGCCGCAGCGCAGGGGGGTTTGCTACGGCTCGCCCTTAAGGGTGGCGATGCATGATTTCAACGAGCCGCGGACGTCTCGGCAGGCGCACCGTTGCGGCCGGCGTCACGCCTTGAAGGCCTCGCCAAAGAGCGCCTGATACTGGTCGCGAAACGTGGCTGCCCCCTCCGGGTTGAGGCCCAGGTAATTGCGCAGGAGGCTCACCGGTCCCGAGTCAGACTCATCCAACGCGCGGCCCACGGCGTCCGGCTTGCGGTAGAATAGCTGGATGGAACAATGCTGCGCAAAGAGCGCATCCGGAAAGACGGTATGTGTGCCGTCGGTGAATGTGATCCCAAGCGCTCCTAGGTTCTTCGTGAGGTCGGAATTGACGCGGGCCAGGTGGCCGAAGCGCTGGTGCTCGGGGTCCGTCACGAGGATGGCCAGGTCCCCCGGCGGCAGATTCTGCAGCCCGTCCTCATCCATGCGGGCAGAAAGGCGCGGATTTTCCGGCCCCCCGGGGCGAAGGCCCCCCGGAGGCCGCGATGCCTGATTGGGCTGCTGTCGCACGGGAACTTGTCAGGGCGATTGACCAGTCTGTCGCCCTCCTTCTGCCCAAGGGGGCTGCCGTCTTTGTGGACTGGCGGGGCCAGCCGTATATGGGGAGCGTCCAGCCGATCCTGCCGGAGTACAGCCCCGACATCATCCTGCTCAGCAAGACCTCCGCGCCGCTTGCGCCGGGGCTGTACGAGGCCCTCGTCCAAGAGGCGCCGCATTTTGTGCGACTCGCAGCAGGCGACGGGCTGGACCTGGAGGGCCGCCTCCACGTCCTGCGCCGAGTCGAAAACGCGCTGCATGTGATGACTCCTGAGCAGCTCGCCTATGTCCACGACCACCGGATGCTCATCTCAGAGCTCAACACCGGCCAGGTCACGATGCATTGCCAGGCCATCCGCTACCAGGGCGGGGCGGTCTGGGACGAGGGGCGAAACTAGATGGTTTTATGTCTAGGGCGCGCACGGCCCGGATCAGGTCCGAGGGCCGCCGGACGCGCGGATGCCGGACTCGCTTGGTGTGGCCCCAGCCGTAGTCGACCAGGATGATGTTCCGGATGCCTGCCTGCTGGGCGCGATCAGAATCGATGTCGCGGTCCCCGATGACGGCGACTTGCCGCGCAGGCAGCCGCAGGCGCGCAAGGGCCGCCCGGAAGGCCTGAGCCTTGTGCAGCGGCCGGTCGGGGACGCGCTGCCCGGCGACGAACTTGAAGTAGCGAAGAAGCTTGTGCTTGGCAAGCACGGCGCGGGCCGGCCCCTCGTGGTTGCCCGTCACGAGCGCCAGGGTGAAGCGCCTCGAGAGCCGCGCCAGGACCCCGCGGATGCCGGGATAGAGTGCGGGAGTCTGCTTTTTTATCGCGCGGCCGAAGAGCCGGTCGGCCCCGGAGCGCTGCGCCGATGAAATGCCCAGCGTCCTGTAGGTGGCCTGGTAGTTGTAGCCGTAGATGCGGCGGAAGCCGGACACCGTGGGCGGACACTTTACGCCCAGCGACTTGCACATCTCGAGGTAGGCGGCGTGCAGGTTCGGGAACGAGTCCACAATCACGCCGTCGTAGTCGAAGATGAGGGCTTTGACCATCGAAGAGTTGGGTGAGGAGAAATATAAAAAGTTATGTGCTCGCCGTGCTCTCGCTGCGGTCCCTCATCGTGAACTTCATCAGGGAGAGGCCGGCCTTCGCGGTGCGGGCGAACTCCCCGAGGCTGCGCTGCTTCCAGAGCCGCCGCAGGATATATGAGGGCCGATAATAGAACTCGCGGAAGGCCCGATTGAAGAGGGCCTCCATCTCATCCTTGGGGATGCCGCAGAGGATCTGGGAGTATTGCGCGCTCACCAGGCCCGACTCGATGTCGTGGCTGGCGTAGTCGTTGGTGTCGCCCATCCTGTCCTTGACCATCTCCCACATCTCAGTGTGGGGGTATGGGATCGCGATGTTGAACGAGACGTACGTGGGGTCGATGTCCTTGATGAATTGGATGCTTGTCTCGATCGTCTCGCGCGTCTCGCCGGGCGTCCCGATGATCATGTGCGCCACGGTGTCGATGCCTAACTCGTGGTGCCACGCAAAGGTCTGGCGGATGCGCGCGGTCGTCAGGACCTTTTTCATGCGCTTGAGCTGCTCGTCGCTGCCCGACTCGACGCCGTACTTTATGAGGTGGCAGCCCGCCTCTTTCATGGCCTTGAGGAGCTCGTACGTGACGGTGTCGACGCGTGAGGTGCAGATCCACGTGAACTTGAGTTTCTTCTTCTTTATGAGGTCGCAGATCTCGAAGACGCGCCGGTTGTTGACTGTGAACTCCTCGTCGCGGAAGAAGATCTCCTTGGCGCCCAGCTTGAGGCACTGCTGGACCTCCTTGATGACGCGCTCCGGGCTTTGGCTGCGGAAGCGCTTGCCGTAGGTCTGGCCGGCCGCGCAATAGATGCAGGGCCAGGGGCAGCCGCGGCTCGAGAATATCGTGCTGTACGGCATCCGCTTGACCAGGGGATTGAAGTAGATGCCGTCCTTGGGGATGAGATGGCGCGCCGGCAGGGGCAGGTCGTCGAGGCTCTCGATGGCGGGCGCGCGCCCGTTGACGGTCAGCGGGCCGCCGTCCCTGCGGTAGCCCAGGCCCCTGATCTGCGAGAAATCCCTGCCGTTGTGCATTTGCGCAAACAATTGCTGCAGGACAAATTCGGGCTCGCCGTTGATGAGGTAGTCGATGTTGGTGTTGTCGACGCTGCCCTGGTTGCCCTCGGCGAAGATCGTGATGTGGTTGCCGCAGAAGACCGACTGCACGTCCGGCACAGCCTCCTTGATCTCGCGCATGAAGTCGGTGTCGCTCTTGTAGGTGGCCGTCGCGGTCACGACCACGATGAAGTCTGGCTTGGCGCGCCTGATGGCCGCAAGCGTCTGCGCCTGCGTCCACTGCATCCCCACCCCGTCGATGATCTGCGACCGGTACCCGAGCGGCAGGACCATCGCGGCCAATTGCGCCAGGTGCGCGGGGGGCCAGCAGTACTCGGCCTTGGGCTTGTTGAAGCACCCGAAGAGGTTGTCGCGCACAACAGTCTGGCCGGACTTGGTGGGCGGGTTCAGGAAGGCGATCTTTTGGGGCATAGGGGGGCGTGTCCATTGCGTGAATGAAATTTCACGCGTTGGGTTTCGAACCGCTCCTGAACTATATAAAAGTTTCTCAGGGCTCGTTAATTCATTAGGAGGCCAATATATCGACCATATGGTAATTATTTAACTCATCCGGTTTTGAGCAAAAGGTTACCCGCGAACAACGGGTTCGCGCAGCACAAGCCATAAGAAGCGATGGCTGCCAAGGGCTGCCGAGCATGGCGAAACGAGCCATTATCATGGGCGCGGCAGGGCGGGATTTCCACAATTTCAACACCGCCTTTCGGGGCCGGCGCGAGTGGCGCGTGGTCGCCTTTACGGCCGCCCAAATCCCGTTCATCGAGAAACGCCGCTATCCCCCCGCGCTGGCGGGGCGGCTGTATCCGCGCGGCATCCCCATCCGGCCCGAAGAGGAGCTCGAGGCGCTCATCCGGGCGCATCGCGTGGATTATGTCTTTTTCTCCTACTCGGATGTCAGCCACCAGTACGTGATGGACAAGGCCAGCGACGTCCTGGCCGCAGGGGCCAATTTTTCCCTGCTCGGGCCCAGGCAGACGCAGCTGCGGTCCCGCAAGCGCGTCATCTCCGTGTGCGCCGTCCGGACCGGCTGCGGCAAGTCCCAGACGACCCGGAAGATCGCCGAATACCTCAGGCGGCGCGGGGTGCGCTTCGCCGTCGTGCGCCACCCCATGCCCTACGGCCGGCTCTCCGACGAGGTCCTGGAGCGGTTCGCGACCCGCGCAGATCTCGACAGGTACAAGTGCACCATCGAGGAGCGCGAGGAATACGAGCCCTACATCGCTGAGGGCATCCCAGTCTATGCCGGCGTGGACTACCAGAAAATCCTGCGCGCCGCCGAGCGGGAGGCGGACATCATCCTCTGGGACGGCGGCAACAACGACTTCCCCTTCTTCCGCTCAGACCTCCACATCGTCGTCGCCGACCCGCTGCGCGCCGGCCACGAGCTCACATACTATCCGGGCGCCGTCAATTTCCGCCAGGCCGACGTTCTCGTCATCAACAAGATCAACTCGGCCAGAGCAGGCCAGGTCCGGACCATCCTGGCCAACGCGAAGGCCAAGAACCCGGTGGCCGCGATCGTCTTGGCCAACTCAGTGGTGCGCGCCGACAAGCCCGCCCTCATCCGGAACCGGCGCGTCCTCGTCATCGAGGATGGCCCGACGGTGACGCACGGCGGCATGCCCTTTGGCGCCGGCCTGGTCGCCGCACGAAAGTACAAGGCCAAAGCCATCGTCGACCCCCGCCCCTTCGCCGTCGGAGCCATCCGGCAGGCCTTCGCCGCCTTTCCACACCTCTCCCGCCTCATTCCGGCCCTGGGCTACGCCCCTGCGCAGCTTCGGGCGCTGGAACAGACCATCGCAAGGACGCCCTGCGACACCGTCATCGTAGGCACGCCCATCGATTTGGCGCGGCTCATCACCATCCGTCAGCCCATCGTGCGCGTCTCCTACGACCTTGAAGAAAAGCGTGGTGATGTGCTGGCGCATGTACGCCGGGTCGTGCCATGAGACATTTCCTGTCAGCCCAAGACATCACCGCAAAGGACCTCGCCGCCCTCCTGCGCCTCGCGGCCCGCGTCAAGGCGCATCCGGAGGCGTACAACGGCCGCCTCGTCCACAAGACGCTATTGATGATCTTCGAGAAGCCGTCGCTGCGCACCCATCTGTCCTTCCACGTGGCGATGGCGCAGCTGGGCGGGCAGGCGGTCTACTGCGGCGCGCAGACGGCCCCCCTCGGCAGCGGCAAGGAGTCCATGAAGGACACGGCGGCCGTCGCGTCGCGCTACGTGGACGTCATCATGGCCCGCCTCTATGACCACCGCGTACTCAAGGAGCTCGCCAAGCACTCCCGCGTCCCCGTCATCAACGCCCTCACCGATTATGAGCATCCCTGCCAGACCCTCGGCGACCTGTTCACCATCCAAGAGAAGCGCGGAACGCTCAAAGTGGCGGTGGCATACGTCGGCGACGGCAACAACAACGTGACCCACTCACTTCTCCTGGGCTGCGCGCTGGCCGGGTCCTCCATAACGGTGGGTTGCCCCACCCGCAGGGAGTTCTGGCCTGACACCGCGGTCCTGCGGGCGGCCAGGCGGCGCGGCGGGCAGGTGCGCGTCGTCCATGACGCGCGACAGGCAGGGAGCGGGGCAGACGTCGTCTACACGGATTCCTGGATGAGCTACCACATCCCTAAGGACCAGGAGGCGGCGCGCGTCAAGGTCCTGCGGCCCTTCCAGGTCAACGCGCCGCTGATGGCCAAGGCCAAACCGGACGCAGTCTTCATGCACTGCCTGCCGGCCGGCCGGGGCATGGAAGTCACCGACCACGTCATCGACGGAAGGCAAAGCGTCGTCTACGACCAGGCCGAAAACCGCCTGCACACAGAAAAGGCGCTGCTCCTGTGGCTGTTGGGGCTCGCCAAAACGGGAAGGCATTCTTAAGAGGGCCTTCTCGTCCTTCTCCCATAATGGGATTTCGGATGATAGGATATAGGCATTAATAGAATTTCAATATAGAACATAAATCACTTTAAAAACGAAAGCCCGTCCTTATTTTTCCATGTGCGGCATCGCGGGATTCACGTGGGAAGACCGGGCCCTCCTCAAGCAGAAGCCCGGACTCATCCTACTCCCAAGGCATGCATCGCGTCCTCCACGGAGGGGCCGACGGCCTCAAGCCGGACGCCCGTGTAGCCTTTGCCGATCCGAAGCCGGAGCTCAGCCCTGACTTTGCGCGTGATTTTCCACCGAAGGGCTTCGGCGTCCTTTGCCGGAAGCGCCTCAGTCTTGGGGTGGAGGCGCGCTCGATACTTCTTCGCGACCTCAAAGGCATTGAGGGTTTCCTTGCGGTAGCGCGCTGCAATCTCGGGGACATCGATGGCGTCTTCCAGGATGCGATGCACAACTGCAGTGGCAAGGTGGCTGGCCAGCACCTCAAGCAGTTTTTTCCTAGTCTGCGCCATGCGCCATGCCTCCCAGGACGATCTGCTGCGTCTTGGCATACAACCGCCGGTAGGCCGCAAGAAACTGCGGCTTCTCCAGCAGATTGCGCCTGATGTCTTGTGTATCGGACCCAAGCCGCTGCTTGATGGCGCAATCGACTGCCTCTGGATGGACGGCGCGTCCTTCGACAAAGAGGGCGATGGCAACCAAGTTGCGGGAGTGCGCATATTTTTCGTCACCGTCTAGTGCATCAAAACCCTGCAGCAGCGGCTGGCTCCGCAGCAGATGCAAGTCGAGCAGCCGGAAATCGAATCTCCGCCGGGCGCGATACACGAACCGCTTTTGGGCGATGCAGCGGCCCAGCATCATCGCGTAGAGCGGATCCGTGGCCAGCCCATCATATAGAGCGCCCTTGGAGAACACCAGTATGTGAGTTTTGATTCCCGTCGCACGTAAAAGATCGCGCGCGAGCAGCGGCTCGTTGAGAGCCTCATCGGTGATGATGATAACATCCAGGTCGTTGAAATGAAATCCGGGCTCGAGGAATGAGCCCGTGATCAGGATGTTGTCGGCGCGCACGGTCCGCTGGACGAGAGCG
>CAYUKJ010000007.1:0-2256 GCA_964445245.1 uncultured Methanosarcinales archaeon
TCCTCAGGCTCGAGAGTTCAAAGAGCCCCGGGTCCGTGTTGCGAAGGTTAGGTCCCACTAGGTGAAGGGCACGGCCCAGAACTTTCATTCTCCCCTCTTTTCCCCCCCGAAAAGGTTTAAACGCGATGGTCCGCCGCCCGCCTCACGCGGGCAAGCTCAAGGTTGGCCCTACTCGGGCTTCTTCTTCTTCGTCTTCTTGATCTCTTTCTCGAGGTCAAGCTTGTCGAGGAGCTCCTTGTAGCGGTTGCGGATCGTGACTTCGGTGACGCCTGCGACGTCGGCGACCTCTCGCTGTGTGCGCTTCTCGCCGTTGATGAGGGCGGCGACGTACAGGGCGGCGGCGGCGATGCCTGTTGGGCCGCGGCCGCTGGTCAGCTCGACGCTCTGGGCCTGCTCGATGATCTCGACGGAGCGGCTCTGGGTCTCGGCGTTGAGCTTGAGCGCGCTGGCGAAGCGCGCGATGTAGTCGGCCGGGTTGCTGGGCAGGATCTTGATGCCGAGCTCGCGGGTGATGAAGCGGTAGGTGCGGCCGATCTCCTTTTTCTCGATGCCGCTGGCCTCGCTGAGCTCGTCGAGGGTTCGGGGCACGTCATGGCGGCGGCAGGCGGCGTAGAGCGCGCCGGCTACGACGCTTTCCATGCTGCGCCCCCGGACCAGGCCTTTCTGGACGGCGAGGGTGTAGATGCGGCTGGCCTCCTCTTCGACGGAGCCGGGCAGCTTGAGGTAGCTGGAGACGCGCTTGAGCTCGGCAAGCGCGAGCTTCAGGTTGCGCTCAATCGCGGTCGAGATGCGCTGCTGCCACTTGCGGAGCCGGAAGAACTTGGATTTCTGCTTGCCAAGCGCATAGAGGTCTGCCTTGCGCCCGACCTCAGTGCCGAGGCCCTGGTCGAATTGCGTGTAGGTAAAGGGCGCGCCCGTGCGGCGCTTGCGCTCGGCGACCTCGGAGTCGAATTCGCGCCATTCCTGGTCGAAATCGACCATTTTGTCTTCGACGACGAGCCCGCAGTCTTTGCAGATGATCTCGCCCTTCTCCTTGTTCCAGAAAAGGTTGATGCCCCCGCATTCGGGGCATTTCTTTACGAAGGCCATCGCTTTTGTCCCCCTAACGCTTGATAACGCAAAATTTATAAGATTGATGCGGAACTTATATTTATACTTATCTATTTTTTCTAGACTTTTTCGGAAAGTATTTAAATAGCGGGTACCCCTGGCTTCCGATAAAGGGGTGGCGAAGTGGTTCCCCGGCTCCGGTATAAAACAGCGCAGACGTGGTCAATCGACCTGATCATCGCCATGGTGATATTCATTCTGATCATCACGATTTTCTATGCCATGATTTCATCCCCCGAGACGACCAGGACTCGGGAGCTCCAGGAAGAGGGCCAAAAGATCTCCGCCAAGCTCGAATCCTCGGCGACGGCCTGCGACCTCCTGGACCAGGGCGACATCAGCCGCGACCAGCTCAACCTCTGCTTCCAGAGCAGCGTGGATGAGTTCCGGAGAAAGGCCGGCATCCGGAACCGCTTCTGCGTCTACCTCCAGGACCAGAACGGCCGGACAATCGCGTTTGAGCGCCTCCAGAGCGGCAGTTTGGTCAAGCAGATGGGCTTCGGGGATCCTGAGTTGACGCTGGCAGGCGTCCCCTGCGGCGAAGCGCTCCCATAGCCGGCAAGTTTTTTAATGCATCCCCTCCATGGATCTGTGATGGACTCCGCTTCTGTCCTTTTGGGGTCGGCCGCCCTTGTCGGCACCGGGGTCGGCGGCCTCCTCGCCCAGATGACGCCTAGGGAGCGGGGAAGCCTGCCGTATTACCGGGCCCTCAGCCTATTGATGGCGGGAGGCCTCGGGATTGCCCTGTGGACCTTCTGGGGCCCGGTTGGGGGCTTGCTGGGGGTTGCAGTGATGGCGGCGTTTTTTATTCCCCTCTGGGCCAACGGCGCGGTGTTTGGAATCGTCCTGGGCCTTCCTATGCCTCCGGAGAAGGCAGCCATTCTAGGGTCGCTTGTCTTCCTGGTCGGGCTCCCGCTCGGGTCTACGGCGTGGCTTCGGCACCGCTGGCAGGGCTTTCTGGGAGCGTGGGGGGCCGGAATTGTGGCCTTCTTCCTTGTAGCCTCTATCGCGCCCGCGGTGAAACTTTTTTAAAGGATTTGGGCCTACTGTCTTGCGTGCTCCTGTAGTATAGCCTGGATAGTACACAGCCCTGCGGAGGCTGTAACCGGGGTTCAAATCCTCGCAGGAGCGTTAAACCGAAGGGAG
>CAYUKJ010000007.1:2356-13803 GCA_964445245.1 uncultured Methanosarcinales archaeon
TGCGGAGGCTGTAACCGGGGTTCAAATCCTCGCAGGAGCGTTAAACCGAAGGGAGAGCTTCCTGAAGGCGCTGCTTGCTTCGGATTTGAGTGTCGAGGGAACCTCGACACAACAAAACGCTTCGCGTTTTGAGCCTCGCGGCGAAGCCGCTCGGTTTCAAATCCTCGCAGGAGCGTCAACGGCGTCGGAATCCGTCTGTCGTCGAACCCGTAATTACACGACCGCCAGCGCCGTCTTGAACTTCTTCCCGAGGAGCTTCTCGGCGTTCATGACGATGCGCAGATACGGCATATGGAGGGCGCGCAGGCGCAGGAAGGCCTTCTGCCCCCGCGGGGTGAGCATGATCTCGTGGGCGTGGTAGTTCAAAAGGCCCTGGCCTTCGATGGCCTGGAGATTGCGGTAGATGGCCCGCGGTTTCTTGGCGACGATGCCCGCGGCCGTGATGATGCGGATGAAGTCTGCTTTCGAGAGGGCGGGGCGAAGCGGTTTCTTTGAGAGCTGAAGGGCGTGCATCTCCTCGCAGACCCCGACCGCGAAGAGCATCTGGGCTTGGATGGCGGTCAGCATCTGACGGGAGAAATGGAGTTTGGTTTATATGAATGATTCCTCCGTGGTTGGATGCACCGCCTTTCACGCTTCAGGGCAAGGATTACTGCGGCCATCGCCTTAGGCAAGGGACGCCCCCCGCGGTGGGCTCCTGCCTTCCCGCGCCTAAGCCGCGCCTCTCCAAGGACTGAACGCGGGAACATGCACAGAGGGGTCGTTCGGACGGGAAATCGTTTTAAAGCCTGGCCCGTTCGTCTCGGACGTGCTCCCGTAGTATAGCCTGGATAGTACACGGCCCTCCGGAGGCTGTAACCGGGGTTCGAATCCTCGCGGGAGCGTAACCTCAGGGGGTGCCCAAGGGGTTGCCCCCCTTCGGCGTGGCCCCTACCACCGATGTCACAGCCACCCAAGAACCTCCTTGCCCTCCTCCTCATGGCCAGTCTCCTGTTCGCCTGCACGGCCTCCCGCTCGCCCTACGAAGAGACGTTCCGGAAGGCGAAAAAGGCGGCAAACCCCTATTTGTGCGGGCCGCTCCCGGACCGCGAGGAATTCGCCTGCATTTACCGCCTGGCCGCCAAATACGACCTCTCCTCCTGCGAGGCTGCCGGAGAGCTGACGCTGAACTCGAAATGGGGCGTCGCCGGCGGCGATGACCTATGCTATTTTGCAGTCGCGCTCCAGGAGCATCAGCCCGAGGCGTGCGACCTCATCAAGGCTCCCCTGAAAGACGAGGCGACGGGCAGCCTGTCCAGCGTGTCGCGTGAGCGCTGCATCGCCAATGTGGCGGCCGCATTCAACGAGCCGTCCCGCTGCCCGCAGCTGAGGGGCGAGGGCGAGGCGCATCGCCGGATCCTGGAGATCTGCCTCCAGCAGCGGACTGAGCCGGGCATCACGGTGCCAAAGGCGCCGCAGTAGTCTTCCTCCTTGGAACGCTGACCTCACTATACGGATTTCCACACCGCTGGGTTCTTTGTGGCAAACAGGAAACCTTGCCGGCGAAAACTTTAAATATTTCACGGAGACCGGAGGATTCCCGTCGGTGGGACCAAAACGAAAGATATATAAATCAACATATACTTGCACAAATATACGATTCAACATATAATAGTTCATGGGAAAGGTGTGAGTGCGTGTCAAGCCCCAAAACAAAGAAAATCTTCAACGTGTTCTTTAGGGAGAAGCCCGCGATGATGCTCGTGACGCTCCTCAACAAGAACACCGATATCTATGCCTCGTCGCTGGCGAAACTGGTGGACTGCACGTACAGCCACGTCGTCAAGATCCTGCAGGAGATGCAGAAGGCCGGGCTCATCGCATTCGAGAAGCAGGGCCGCCTCAAGGTCCTCACGCTGACCAAGAAGGGCGAGGACATCGCCAAGAGCATCGAGGCCATCCGCGTGCAGCTCTAAGGCTTCTTCTCTCGGGTTTTCCCTGCTTTGTGTAAAAAATGGCCGTCCACCCGTCCACAATAACAAAATCCTGCGGATTTTGAACCTGGCCTCACGGCCAGGGGACAAGGTCTGCGTTAAGGACGCAGACCTTGTCGACGGTGGACTAGGCGGGGGTTGCCCCCTGCGGGGTGCCGAGTAGGCCATTTTTTACACTTTTTACTCAAAGCCGGTTTTCCCATAAACTTTTTATAGTGCAGTCAGGAAAAGGCCTTCATGAACAAGGCTGCGTGGCTCTGGATGCTCGCCTTGGCGCCCGGCGTCCTTGCGCAGGAGGACGTGCCGGCAAAGGACGGGCCCGACCCCTTCGTCCTCCTCCTCCTGCTTTTGATCTTCATCGGCATCGTCGTGTTCTTCATCCGGTACCGGCAGAACCCCCTCAAGACCCGCGAGGAGGTTGCGGATTTCATAGCGCGCCTAAAAGGGGAAAATCGGGAGAGCCGGAGAGAGGAGCCGGTGTCTTTCAAGCCCATCACAACTGTCCCTGAGCAGTTTAAAGTCGAACGCGAACTCATCGAGGAGATCAAGCACCTGCAGTTCCTGCGCAAGTCCTCCGCCGAGATCCGCGAAAGCCTCCGCACTAGCGGCTGGGACGAAAAAGTGATCGAGGACGCGTTCCGGCACCTGAAAGTCCGGTAAAAAAAACTAATGCAGCCGCGCGTAGATGCGCTCATGATGCAAATACGTTTCCCAATCCACATATTCGACTTTCCGGTTGAACGCGATCATGTCACTCACCTCGCAGGTAATAGAGGAGTTCGAGCTTTTCTTCGGGGTAGATGATTTTCGTCTCTTCAAGGATGTCCACGATGGACTCGTCCAAGACGTAGGCTTGTGTTACCACGGGATCACCTCCGCTCCGAGAATCGGCGGTCGAAGCGCTCGAGGTTAAGCTGGGTGAATCGCTTGAGTTGCTCGTAGTACAGCCGCTCGATGGTCGTGTGGTCAAGTTCCATTTGCGTCACCTCGGTGGGGGATGGGGGGGTCGGGGCCCCTGGGGGAGGGGGCCCGAGCCCCGGGGTGATTGGGGACCTGGATGCCTTGTCGCCTTAAATAGGCCGCGCGAGGGTGTCCAGTGCCCTTGCCTGAGGCTGGATGCCAGACAGTGCTGCCGAAAACTATATATCCTGCCGCACAGATGTGGTCGGCATGGGAAGGCTCTGGTCTGCGCTGGCGCTGGCCGCGTACTTTGGCGCGTCAGGCTGCGCAAGCGCGCCTCCGCCCAAAAGCCTGCCGCCGGCTCAGGACCCGCGCTTGGCGCGGCTGACTGAGCTGGTGACCCGGGAGGACCGGACGGCTGAGATGTTTGCGGCGCCCTGCCGCGGCGAGGACTTGGTTGAAGTCGCCAGGAATCTCTACGATAAGATGCTCTCGGCGGGCCTTGGCGGTGAAAGCCTCGATCCGGACGACCCTGAGGTCGGCAGAAAGCTGCTCGAACCCCTTGCGTATGTGATGCCTTCTGACAGCCTGCTGCGCCGCCACGCGGCAAGCGAGCAGTCCCTGGCGCTGTTCTATGCGCGCTGTCTCCATAAGTGCGATATGCCGGTGGGCCTGGCGGTGCGCCACAACCCGCTGACCATCGACGTCCTGGTCCCTGCGCCCCCTAGGGGGAGCCAATACGCCGACGTGGACGTCCTGGGCCGCAAATGGATTGCCGTCTCGTTCCGCTACTTTGACCGCGACACCTTCGAGAGGGCCGCACTGTCGGGCAGCGACCGCTTTTCGCAGACCAAGCTGTTTGTGGGCGGCGGCTCAGAAGGCATACGGATTCCGGACGACTACCCGTCCATTCTCGTCATCGAGCCGCGCGCGTATGCCGGAAAGAAGTAGCTCTACCGACCGCGGATTTTCCTCACCTGGCCCTTGCTGAGCTTGACGCGCCGCGCGTTCTCAAGCTGCGAATCGATGAGCCCTTTCTGGAGCTTTGACCATTCGCGGTCGGGACGCTCCCGCACAAACGCCGCCCAGCGCTCAGCGGCGCGGCTTCGCTCGCCTGAATTCCCACTCGAAGAGCTTGCGGCATTCCCGGACTTTTTTCCGTCGGCATGCTCGAACACCAGCTCCAGGTGGCGCGCGTCAGCCAGGTCCTTTTCGGACTTGGCGATGTAACGCTTGTAGGCGATCTGGCCCTCGATGCCTGCCATGAAGAGATCATGGCTCTTAAACCTTACGGCCAGGCGATCGGTGAAGGCAAGCAGACGGCCAGGCGTTGACGCGATCTTCATTTCGATCCGCAGCAGGGGAAAGTCCTTTTCCCAGACGCTGACAGGCAGGCCCTTTTGGAGATAGTCATGGTACAGCGCCTTCGGATTGGTGACGGTCCACCCGTAGCCGGCTACCACCGTGTCGGCGTACAGCCTCTTGAACCGCTCGTAGGGCAGGTCCTTGATGGAGATGTCGATGTCTTCGGTCCCGCGGGCGCGCCCGAAGAAGATCGAGACGTAGCCGCGGATGATGACGTAGTCGGTGGCTTTGCGGATGTGCGCCAGAAGCTTGAGGGCGAACTCGTCGAGCTTCGTGATCTCCTTGTCGACGGTGACGACGCCATTGATGACCTTGAAGGCGGCCATGGCGGAGGAAGAACCGAAGTGGCGTTTATATGGTTTGTTGGATCGGTTTGTTCGTGCGTGGATCCAATCCCATCAATTATGCTGAAGAAGCATGCTGAAGAAATCGTTCCCTATCCGGTCGCCCCAAAAAAGTGGTAAATAGCTTTTTCGCTTCAACGAAAGGCGTAAATAGGAGTATGCCGAAGTAACCTTGATGACCACCACCCTCTACGAGAAGCTCAAGGCAGCTGAGACTGTCAACGAAGAACAGGTAAAGATTCCTGGCGAGCCCCGAGAAAAGCTGGGGGCGTTGGAAATGGTGGGGGTATCGATGCCTGTGCTCCCTGACGCGATCGCGTATGACATTGCAACCGTGCAGCGCGGATTGCTTGACGCATATCGAGAGAACCCACTCATGCGGCAGGCGCTTGCGGGTGAGATATCGATCGAGGACGCGGCTCGACGGCTCGGCGCCGGAAGGGAGCGAACACTGCCCAGGCGCAGAGATGACACGCACAACGCGAAGGTCGCCGAATTGGCCGAGCTTGTGCCCCACACGGACAACCTGCTCCGCAGGGGCGTTTTCCGGCTGGACAACGCCTTGGCCGCAGGTCTTGTGGTCGGCGGGCCTATAGCGGCAGTGTTCTACGCCCTCGGAATTTATGAGGGATCTGCCCGAGAAGCCTTCATACTAAGCGGACTTGCGGTCGGAGAGTTTGGGAGCTTAGCCTTTCTTGCTGTCGACGTCGAAAAAGCTAGCTATTGCCGCGGCATCCTTGAAGATTCATGCTATCTGGACGGCAAGATTCGGGAGTTTTATCAGTAGTCCGTCAGCTTCTTCTCGACGATCGTCGTGTTGCCCCCGGCCCCCGTCTGCTTCTTCAAGGAGATGAAGGCACTCTCGTCCAGGTGCGCCAATTTGCGCTGGAAGGTCTTGTAGCTGGCTTTTCCGCCCTCCTTCTCGTAGAGGCGGTAGAGGTCCCCGATCCGAAGGCCGCTGTGGGCCTTGACGAGGTTGAGGATGAACTGGCTCTCCTCCTCGAGGTCCCGGGCGCTCTTGATCGTGAACTCGTCGAGCTTGGCGGCGGCGGCATCGACGTGCGCGCCCGTGATCGTCTTGCCGCTCTTCTCCTCCGCCAATTTTGCGGATTCGCGCAGCAGGAAGAGCCCGGCCCGGATGTCGCGGGCCTCGGCGGCCTTGGCGACGACGGCCGCGAAGGCCTCGGGCGCAAACGTCCCGGTCCGGAAGGCCAGGGCGACGCGCTCGCGCAGGATCTTCTCGGTCTCCTGGGCCGTGTAGGGCCGGAACTCCAGCAACTCAGGCGTGAGGCGGCTCTTGATGCGCTCGTCTAGCTCCAGGAGGAAGCTCTTGTAGTTGGTGATGAGGATGACGCTCCTGCGGTAGATCTGCTCGAGAATCGAGTAGAGGAAGTCGAACTCCTCGGCCTTGTCGACCTCGTCGAAGACGAAGATGCCCCCGCCCTCGTTGACCATTTTGGCGACGATCTTGAAGAGGTCCGTCGTCTTCTTGTTCTGCACGAACTTGTAGCCCAGCTCGTCGCAGAGCGCGCAGAGCACCTTGAAGGTCGAGTTGTGCTGCCAGCAGTTGACGTACATGATCCTGAGCTTCTCGTTGCCCTGCCGGTCCAGCTCCTCCTCAAGGTCGCGCAGGACCGCCCGGGCGGCGGCCGTCTTGCCGACGCCGGGGGGGCCGTGGACAAACGCGTTCCGGGCGTTCCGGTTCTGTAGGAGCGGCGCCATGCAGCCGGCGAGGTGGCGCTGCTCGCCCTCGCGGAACGGCAGAATCTTGGGCACGTACTCGGGCTCGAGGGCTCCCTCGTTGATGACGAGGCTTTGGTCGCTGTGGAGAATGTCGTCAAAGAGACCCATGTCCCGCCAAAGGCAAACGAGATTCTTAAACTTAGTGGTGGGGTGGCCAGTGACCGACCACAGGCTGTCGCCGTGGCTGGCGCAGCCATCCTTCTGCTCGCGGCGTTATATTCATAGATTAATTTATCCATAGATTCATATGGTTATTTACATATAATTTTATAAATACATTCATAGGTAAACACAGGCAATGGACTCAAAGGTTGACAGGCTCGCGGACGCCATCCTGAAGGAGCTGACACAAGCCAAAGAGCCTCTCGCTACCAAGGAGGTCGAGGAGCGCCTGGCCAAGGCCGGGCGGGCCGCCACCCGGACCAAGATCTTCTACAGGCTTATGAACCTGCGCGGCGAAGGCCTCATCAAGGGAAAGTTCGTGGGGCCGGGCAAGGGGGTCTGGATCTGGTGGAGGCCGGAGGTCTTCCCGGAGCGCCGCCCCGAGCGGTAGGGAGGAAACATATGCCCCAGGACTGCGCCGCCCCAAGAGGAGTCAGGACCGCATTGGTTCTGCTGGTCTTGGCAGCCTGGGCGCTGCTTGCTGCACCACTTTCTACGGGCGCGCCCTCCGTCCGCGTCAACATCACGGAGACCACCGTCAACTCCACTGTGGGCTTTAGCGGCTCAGGATTCCCTACCAACGTCAACCTCTCCATGACGATCCTCCTTGAGCCGAATTCATCGTGGTGGGACGGCTACAACGAGCAGTGGGACATGCCATATGCCAATGTCACGACCGATGCGGACGGTAATTTCTCCTTTTCCTGGATTGTCCCTGTTGACTTCCGGACTGCGGAGGGCTGGCAGACGGTCAAGGTCGGCGAGATGATCCACTCTGCGGTCTACTGGCAGGCGCAGGGCCACAACTGGACTGCCACGCTGCCGACCAAGAACGGAATCACCGGGGACAGTGACCCCTACGGCTCTGTCTTCACCGGGTCCAACGTGGGCGTCGCCAACCAGGGCGGCGTCGAGAAGTTCAACAAGACCAATGGCTCGCTCGAATGCCGGTACACGCACGGCGCCGCCGCCGCCATCAACGATCTCGCGAACAACGGCAGCACGGTCTTTGCCGTCACAGCGGGCACCACGAACAACCTTTTGCAGGTCAACATGAGCAACTGCTCGCTCATCGCGCAGCAGACGACGGCCGGGGCGGCTGCCTGGTCCGTCACGGTGGCGCCAAACAATGAATTCGTCATCATCACGTACGCCGCCAGCACCGCACCAAGGATGTACAACATCACCACGTCGTCGCCCAACCAGTCCACGTTCTTCGCGCCTACCGCCGTGGCCTCCATCGGCTACGACTCCTGCGTCTCGCCTGACGGCACCCGCGTCTACATCGGCTACGCCAATGGGAACGTCACGGCGCTCAACCGCAGCGGCGGCATCGTCTGGAACCGCGACCCGCATGAGGAGGCCATGGGATTGTCGTACGCCTTCCAGATCAACGGTCTGGCCTGCGACGCCGACCGCATCTACGCGGCCCGCAGCAGCGTCACCGTCTCGGGCGTCATCAACCAAGGCTTCGTGGACGCACTGAATGCCACCGACGGCTCACCGCTGTGGACGATGACCAAGACCAACACCCCCCACGACAACTCCAACGTCAACCAGGTCCGCTGCGACGACAACTATTGCTACGCCGTCAAGGACAGGCCCACCATCACGACGGGCATCGTTGCCTCGACGCTCTGGCAGATAAACAAGACGACCGGCAACGTGACGTGGTGGAACTGGCGCAGCTGGCTGCCCACAACCTACAACGGCTCCTACGGGGCCGGCGGCGCCTATGCCCAGGGCCAGGCACTCTGGGTGGACAACGACACCAACGGCTTCATCTACCCCGTCTACACCAGCGGCTGGGTCCAGAAAATTGCCAAGAACGACGTAAACGTCTCGTTCTATCCGGCGGCGGGCTTCTGGATCAAGGGGCTGACAAACTTCTGGAAGTTCTACATTGACGTCCCAAAGAACATCTGGCTCTCCAACGAGACCCCCTACTACACCTTCAAGCACTACGACCGCTGGGGGAATCCTCTCAACGTGAGCGACAACGAGCGCATCAACGAGAGCTTTGTGCGCTTTTCCATGCTCAACAGCTTCAACGACTTCACGGCCTACGAGTACACCGTGGCAAGTGTCCTTGGCAACACGGTCTTCATCGACCCGGTCATTCAGACCGCAGTCACCCAGCGCATGGAAGTGAAGATGTTCAACAACACCTGGCACACCTCGTGCCCCAAGACCCGCTACGACGCCCTCAACGGTTGGCACTACCAGGACCGCTCCTGCCACTACGAGGAGGTCCCCGCGACGGTGACCCAGCAGAACCTCGGCACGACCATCAACGGCACGTTCATCTCGGGTGTCGTCTACGCGCTGGTCAAGACATATTTCTGGGATGACTATCCCCTTACGAAGTACTACGGCAATGACAAATGGGCGTGGGGGGCGTGGTTCAATGCCACCAACAACCAGACACTCGGCTTTGCGGCGCGTTTCGGCCCGGACCTGGAGGACGTGTACAGCGACAACTTCGGCCGCGCCGTCCTGTTCACCAACACAGGCGCGACCTTCTACATCCGCCCCCAGTACCGAGCCGACTTCAACCGCAAGACAGACATGTACCTGTTCTTCCTTCCGCAGGGCGGCAGCGGAGGCGACTTGGGCAACCAGACCTGGAGCCTTGTGGATATCGAGGCACAGAAGGTCGCCATCCCAGTCAACACCACGCCTGCCGCCCAGGAATCCGGCTCCTTCACCATCGGAGCCAACACATACGGCAATCGCATCAACTTCACGGCCCAGGAGCCCAACCTCTACAACCGGACATACGAGCCCGTCGAAATCATCTTCAACGCCAGCGGCGGCATCCGGGCCGACTGCCAGGACATAATCGTCACCAACTCAACCGACGATCCCCTCTCCCTCTGGCAGGCGGACAACTACACGCCCTGCGCACAGAACAGCAACGCCTCGGTCTGGATAATGCTCAACTGGACCAAGAACGAAACGAAGAACCTCACGCTTTACTACAACAGTGCTTCGGCGACGCCGACCCCCACGGGAACCACGGACCTCAACATCACTGTCGTGTCAGGCACCTGCGGGGGCGCAAACCACGAGGTCACCATCAACTCCACGGGTTGGTATTCCTGGGTGCGCCCGGCGGCCGCAACTGTCGCCAACGAGAAGACCTTCTTCAATTTCAACCGCTCCCTCAACTTCTGGCAGTCCGCGACGCACTACCAAATCGCACAGTGCTACAAGAACTCGAACACGACTGGCACAGGCGCTGGGGCGGCGGCCGACACCTGCGGCACTGCCGTCGCCGCCGTCTCCCGGTGCCTGAGAGTCGGGGCCCCCGGCACGATTTTCGCGAAGCTCAACGCGACCGCGGCAGTCGGAGCCATCACTAACCGGCCCGCCAACGCCACGACGCTGAACATCGAGTACATGTTCTTTGCCAACACCGGCCGGGTCCGCATCAGGACCCAGCTCCAGGACCGCCTGCGCCTCATCAACCAAACGGTCTCGAAGAACTGGCCTCCTTACTATTATTTCTCGGTCAACAGCCTGCAGCCCCCTGACGGCAACAACTCCTGGGTCTACTACAGCGGCCTCTACGACCAGATGAAAAGGCCGGTCGCCACCTTCAACACGAATATGACGGAGGCCAACCTCTCCTCAGGGCCCCTGCCCCTGCAGTTCGCCATCAAGTACGGCGGCCTCGACAACATCAGCCAAAGCAACGGCAGCGTACTACGGCCCTCGACGGTGACTAATTACTGGTCCGGCAAGGGCTGCACGGCCCACAAGATATGGCTCTATTACAGCTATCCCAGCGGCTACGGCGGCCCAGGCGCCTACGGCACATCGGCGGCCCCCAACTACGTCAGCGAATTCGCGAGCTGCTCCAAGGACATCGCCTCCCAGCTCCCCGCCATGGAAAGCCCCGGCTGGGTCAATGCCTTTCCCAAGATGGACTGGTACTTCTCGTCGATCAACCGCTATTACGACCACAGCCTCATCGGGAAATTCTACCTCAAACCCAACATCTGGCGGCCGTTCAACCGCGAGAGCCGCTTCCTTGCCCCCTACGCCGTCACGAACGCCTACACGACCGCCAAGATGATGTCAATCATCATCCCCAAATGCCCCACCTGGGAGTATGGCTATCGGGGCCTGCGGCACTTCCTCTCCGAGCTGCCGGACATGGTCGCCAACCATTCCCTCCACGTGGACAACAACACGGTCAACATCCCCTGCGCCGCCCAGGTCATCAGGTGGATCGACTCCCGCGGCTCGGACGGCCAGCAGATCCTCTTCGCGCGCAACCTCACCGTCATCGTCGGCGACACGATTTCCGCCGGCTGGACGTATCCGTTCAACACCCACCAGGTGGGGAACTACACGCTATCGGCCGACGAGGAACTGGACCAGACCTTTGCCCAGAAGGCCAGCACGACGGCAGGGAGCTACGGCAAGTTCTTCTTTACCTACACACCCAACAACTACGTCCTACACGTCTTCTCGACCACCGGCCGCCCCGACCACCTCACGGCCCCGGGCACCGCGGCGTCCTACAACATCCGATACAACTTCGGCCCAGACATGCTCTACCAGAAGAATGTCTTCGACATGGAGCAATTCTGGAACACCAGCGCGCAGAACTTCACGTACTACCTCAATCCCTGCTACCTTTCGACCTACACGGCCTCCTACGGCTCCACCACAGCCGTCACCCCCGGCTGGCAGATGAACACCTATGGCGCCACGGCCCAGACCTGCCCCCGCAACAACTACAACCGCGAACTCTTCACGGGCTTTCGGCCCGGCTTCACGTCGCTGTACCCGACGGCCGCGGCCGCCGCCAGCCAGCTCGAGATCACCGTTGACGGCCGCATGAACTTCGCGGGCCAAGACCAGTCCTCCGGAAGGGGCGACACCTACTTCATCGCGCGGCACAACGGCCTCTGGGATGACTCGCACAGCGACGACTACAATGCCGTCC
>CAYUKJ010000008.1:0-13477 GCA_964445245.1 uncultured Methanosarcinales archaeon
CCAGCCTCGCCCAGTACTTCAGCAGCGCCTGGGGCAGTCTGTGGCGCTACGCCCTCCACGGCCTCCCCGAGATCCTGGCATACTTCACCGCCGGCCTGGCAGGGGGCATCATCGGCATCGCCGTCATCCGGCACGACTTCGGGACTCGGAAATTCGAGCACATCATCCTCGACTCCGCCGACCTGCTCCTCCTCTCGGTCGCGCTGCTGGTCGCCTCGGCGCTCGTCGAGGTCTTCGTGACACCGCTGATCTTCTAGCGGCTTTGCACCTAAAATGAATATTTGCACTTTTATTCGCCTACGCGGCAGCTCAGGAATCGAAGATTCCTGGCTCCTCAGGAACGAAGTTCCTGGGAGCAAGGGACTCAGAGTCCCTTAGCTCCCAGAAACCCTCTTGGGTTTCTGTGGACCCCGGAGGGGGCAACCCCCGTCGTGCTCAGAAACGCCTGCGGGCGTTTCTGGCATGCCAACACGCCCCGGGCGTGTTGAGCACGCCTCGCGCCGACGAGGCCGCCACTTCAGGCGGCCTCGTCCTCGGGGCGGCGAGACGGCGAATAAAAGTGCAAAGCCTCTTCTAGCGAAAACTACTAATAGGCCCTCTGCTTAGGGCCGGCATGCTTGAGCGCCTTGTCGCCTCACTTGCCGCCAGCGTCCACATGGTCCAGCGCGCGCGCTCCGTTGCGGCCGTCTACGAGGTGTGCGCGGCGGCCCAGCACGTCTATGACGCCCTCGACACAGCGCGGCATCAAACTGACAGAGAGCTCGCGCGAGCGATGGACGGGCGGGGCATCCCGTACGACGAGGACACGGTGCGGGAATTGTGCCGGGTCCTTGAAGGCGCCAGAGCCGCCGAGACCCGACCCCGCGCCCTCCCCGGCGGCCTGACGGTCCCCGAAACGAGGCGGGCCCCCGGCGCGTCCTACGCGTGGCCCGCCTACGCTGCCCACGTCCTCGACCAAGTAAATGCGGGGAGCACGACTTGATAGCTTATTCTAGCACCTTGAGAAACCCCGGCCGGATCTCGTAGACGTCGCCCTGCGCCAGCAGCATCCGGAGGCGCGCCTCGGCCTCCGCACCCCCGGCCGCCGCCACAATCTCGTCTGTGGGGGCGCCGCTGCCGCCATCCAGGCGGCGGATCGTGTCCAGCAACTGCGACAAGGGGTCCGCATCATCGGCGGCCTCAGCTGGGGGCGGGGGCTCGACGAGGTCGGTGGGGACGCGCCGCGCCAGCTCCAGGCGGCGCACCAGCGCCCAGCGCAGCTCGTCTAGGGCGCGCACGATCTCGGGGACAAGGTAGCGCTCGCCCCCGAACTCGCGGGGCCGCCCGACAAGGCAGACCAGCGCCCCGACGGGCGGCACCGCCAAGGGCGTGAAGGCGCGGACCACGAGGCGCCCCGTCCCGTCCTCCACAAGAAAGCGCGAGTCCGACTCGGCCCAGACGACGGTCGCAAGCACATTGGCCCTAAAGACGGGCCCAAAAGGGGTCACGACGGCGGCAGGCGCGGCGTCGGAGCGGCCCACAAAGGCCCCGCTTTGAAGGTCTGAGACGGTGCAGATGCGGGCGGTGAGTCGGGCGTAGGCCATGGTCTACTGGATGCGGCTGATGTAGCCGCGGCGCGGCTCGAAGATGTCGCCCTTCTGCTTGAGCTTTGTGAGGGCGTCCTCCACATCCGCCTCCGGGATGCCGCGGCTTGCGGCCTCCTTGAGCAGGTCGTCGAGCGGGATGCCCTTGCCGAAGGCCTCCTCGAGCTGGTGGAGGAGCTGGCGCACGACGGCGATGTGGCCGCGCTGCGTCGCCGAGATGCCGGTCGTGATGCGGTCGATGTCGATCTTGCCGGACTGGGGGTCCATGCCGATGGAGGAGAGGCAGAAATGCAGGAGCTCGACGGCCCGCTTGGCGTCGTCGCGCGTCACGACGGGGGCCAGGCGGGTGCGGGCGCTGGCCTCCGCCATGCGCACGAGGCCCTCGAGCTGGCGGGCCGAGATCGAGACGGCGCGGATCGCCGTGCCCTCCTCGAACTCCTGGCTGCGCATGCGGACGAAGTATTCCTTGATCTCCTCGAGGGCCTCGTCACTGATCTGCGGGGTCACGAACTGCTTGGCGTACGCGATGTACTTCTTGAGCATACCTGTCTCGATGGGGGCTCCCCCGGTCTCGGCGGACTGGTGCAGCTTGAGGATGAAGCTGGCGAGGCGCTCGTCGCGTCCGGGGTCGGGCAGGTCGCGGATCGGAAAGATGAGGTCGAAGCGCGACAGGAGGGTGGCGGGCAGGTCGAGCTGCTTGGCGGGGGGCTCGTAGGGGTCGAAGCGCCCGAACTTCGGGTTGGCGGCCGCCAGGACGGTGGTTTCTGCGCGCAGCGTCGCCTGGATGTTGGCCTTGCTGATGGTTACTGTTTGCTGTTCGAGTGCTTCGTGCATGGCGCTGCGGTCCTCGGTGCTCATCTTGTCCAGCTCGTCGATGCAAGCCAGGCCGCGGTTCGCGAGGACAAGGGCCCCGGCCTCAAGGGCCCAGCCCCGCAGGAACTCGTCGCGCACGACCGCAGCGGTCAGTCCGGCGCCGCTGGCGCCTTTGCCGGAGACAAAGCGGCTCTTGGGGGCGATGATGGCGATGCGCTTGAGGAGCTGCGAGTTATGGACGACGACTGCATTGGCGATGTAGTTGTGGGTTTCCGAGACTTCAAGATCGTAGACATACTTGTCGCTGCACGGAATTTGGTCGATGGCCAAAATTTCGTCCCAGAAAATGTCTGCAAAGGCCAGGGCGGAAAGCACGGCGGCTTTGTCGCTTGCGATTCCCTGCCGCTCCAGATGCGTGGCGATGGTCCGAAGTGTCGTGACGCTAGGGAGCCGGTTGTCCTGCTCGAAATGGGCGTAGGTGGGACGCGGAATCCCCATGTCGGCCTGGCGCAGACCCGCCTCGAGGCGGATTGCCTTGAGCAGGCCGTTGACGCCGGGAACAAGGTCGATGTTGGTGTTGTGGAGTGCGGCTTGGCCAAGCAACGCCTCAAGTTGCGATTGCTTTCGCATCGAAGCAAATCCGATGGCCTCTGCATAGGCGCGGGTGAAGTGGCCAGCCACAACGAGATCATATGCTGGCGCTTTGGCCCGCGCCTTGCTGTTGGTGGCGCATTTCTGCTTGGTTTTCTTGAGGGCGACAATGCCAAGGCGGAGCAGCGCAATCTGAAGTGCGTCGGCCAAGTCTTCGCTGATCGTGCAGTACTCAATCTGCCGCTTCTTAATATTGACGTGCGCGTCGCACTCAAAGATGCCTTGGATGAACGCGGACAGTACCGCATTGGGGGAGCCTAGCACGCGGGCGGGGACTGTCTTGTTGGCGGCGCCCCCCAAAAGCTCCGGAAAAAAGTGCGCGAAGTAGTCTACAATGCCTCGCGACGTCACATAGGCTTCCTGGGCCGTCTTGCCCGCATGGGGCTGCCGCCGGGTGACCTGCGCGGAAAAGAGGGAGGCCATGCTGCCGGAAAAATCGTCTAGGATGTCCAAGTCATTGTTGGTGAGGCTCACCCAGCCCGACGTGGCTGAGTAGGCCAAATAGCCGTCTCCAGCCAGGTAGCCGAGGAGCTTGGCAAGCGAGGGGGTCAGCAGGTCCGGGTACGTGTAGGCCCTGCTGTTGTTGGAGTGCCTTTTAGCTGCAAAGGGTGCCAACACCGAAAGCGCCCCTTGCAGGGGGAGGCAGCGCGGGGTGGCAATCCGGTCACCTGGGCGAAAATCCTGCGCCTCCCGGGCCATGATGAACCCGTCCCGCACGGTGAACAGGGGATGGTTTTTTGTCAAGCGCAGCTCCTTTCCGGTGCGGGTCTTAAGGCACAGCAGCTCGCCCTCTGCGGGCCGCTTCCAGGCGCGAACCGCACTCTTGACGCCCATGCCGCCCGTGAGGGACAGGGATGGAAGGAAGACCTGTGCCAGCGGGGACTGGTCATCAATGAACGTGCCGGCCTCCGCCAACGCCCTGATGGGGATGATTCTTCCGTCTCCCAGAACAATTTTAGTGTCGCCAGACAAACATTTTCCCGCCCCCGGATCTCCGATGAGAAGGATGTGGATGTCGCCGCGTATCTGCTGCCCGTCGTCGCGGACCTTCTTGACCCCTCCCATGAGCTGGAGCAGGAGGGCCTCCTTGATTTTGTCGAGGCCGAAGATGGAGGGCGCCATAGACTGGACGATCTTCTCATAGGAGCGCGGGTCGTGCGAGAGGGCCCGGATGGCCTCCAGGTCGCCGGGGGAGAGCGAGATCTCGGAGAACTCCTCGAAGACCGAGTCGACGAAATTCGCCTCGAGGAGGAGGTCGTAGCGGGTCAGGATGCCGCCCTCGCGGGACGGGATCGGCACCTCCTTGATGGCGCCGACGACGACGACCTTGCTGCCGGGGTTGGTGCGGCGCTCCGTCAGGGGCGACACGAGGTCGTTCTTGAGGAAGATGTCGAGGCGTTTGGGCTGCTCGCCGCCCTCGAGGTCCTCGGGGGCCTCCTCCAGGACGAGCTTTTGGGCGTCGACGAGCTCCTTGCTCAGCAGCAGGAACTTGCCCTTGCGGCCGCAGCCGCAGCGCGTCGGCTCCTTGAACTTGCTGTCCAGTTGCAGGACGTTGATGATGTTGCCGCAGCTGGGGCACTCGAAGCGGGCGCTTGTGACCTGGGGGCGCACGTCGGTCTTTTGGCGGACGATTCCCTGGATCTGGATGAGCTTGTTGAGGTGCTTTGAGCGGATGTCCTTGATCTTGGTGCGCTGGGACTCGGGGAGGTTGTGGAGGCGGGCCCGGATCGCAGGGAGCTCGACGCCCAAGTCGAAGCGGGCCAAGGCGTGCTCGGCCGCCCTGAGGGCGTCGTCGGGATGCTCCAGAAGGTCGTCGGCCAGCTCCAGGCTGAACTGGGCAAGGAGCGCGAAGTCGACAGCAATGACTGGGGCTCCCTTGCGGACGTTCTCGACGAGCTTGTCGTAGAGGTGGGCCTCGAAGAACTCATGCCATGTCTTGATCTGGTCGGCGGCCTCCATCCCTCACACCTAGGCGGCCCGAAAAGCGCGCGGGCTTTATGAATCTGTGGGTTCCTCGGCCGGAAATTCAACGGCCGTCCCTGGAAGGTGCGGAGGGGCCTTACTTCAAAACCTTTTTAAGGTTCTCGAGGAGCATGTCGAGGGCGGCGTGGACGGCCTCCTCGCTTTTCGTCCCGGTGCAGACGACCTTCCCGTTGCTGAAGAGGAGGAAGGTGGCTTTCGCGTCCATGAGCTTGTAGACGAGGCCCGGGAACTGCTCGGGCTCGTACTCCGTGTTCTCCAGCTTCATGGCCAGCGTGTTGAGATTGAGGTCCATGCCGATGCTGCCGCTGGCCACGATGTTCTGGACGATGATCTTGGGCTTGATCGTGATCTTGATATTGATTTTTTCGAGGCTCTCGATGATTTTTTGGATGGATTCCTCGACCTTCTCCATCGTGCGGGCCCCGGTGCAGACGACCTTGCCGCTCCCGAAGATCAGCGCGCTGGTCTTGGGCTCCTTGATCCGGATGACCAGGCCGGGGAACTGCTCCGGATTGTATTCTGTGTTGCTGAGCACGGCAGCCATCTTCTCGAGCGGGATGTCGTGCTCCAAGCTTGTCGAGACGACGATGTTGACCACTTGGATGTCGTGGTTGGGTTTTCCCGATTTGCTCAGGATGTCGTGGTTGGGTTTTCCCGATTGGCTCATCGTAGCAACCTCCCGAGGGCAGGTCCGACGTGAAACGTCTTATCCCCCTTTTAAACGAAATACGCTTCCCTTTATAAACACAATGGTTTTTAAACTTGCGGAAAGGGAAAAAATCGGCTAAATCCTGCCGCATTTTATCTTTACACACCAATATGTTGTGCTTTCAAAGATAATAAGAAGAATATCGCTAATTAGTATTTTAATAGGCATATTTAAACGTATTCATGTCGTGATTTCTTTCAATATTGTTTATGAATCGGGCGGCACAGACTTTCACGCATAGATGCGCGGCATGCTCAAGATGAAGAGCATGAGCTGCCCGTTGAAGCCGGCGAAGACCGGGACCAGCAGATTGTCGTCGATGCGCGTGATGACGGTCTCCACGACGGTCGCCGTGAGGGCCATGACTAGGATGACGGACCAGAGGGGCTCGCCGGTGGGCGCAAGCGACGTGAGCCACCAGAGGCTGTCGTTGAGCGTGGCGCGCACGAAGAGGAAGCCGACGGCCAGATTGACGGCGAGCTCGGCGGCGACGCCCTCCCAGGTTTTTTGCGGCACCCACGCGATTTTGTGCCGGCCGAAGCGCTTGCCGACGAGAGCGGCCGAAAAGTCGCCGAAGGTCGTCATGAGGATGGCTGCTGTCGCGATGCGAAGGTCGAAGATTGCCAGCGTCAGGATGGCGCCCAGCAAGAAGAACACGTCGGCGCCCAGGCGCCCCCGCTCCTTGGGGCGGCGCATCTTCCAGAAATGGCGCAGGATCGGGATCTTCGTGCGCAACTCAAGACGGACGTACTCTGCTTCCAACGAGAGGATGAGGAGGAACGCCAGGATCATCAAGGCGACGCGCGTGCTGTACGTCGCGCGCACAATGATGTATATGACGATGAGGAGGATGGAGAGGAGATGGAAGGCCTTGCGCCGCACCTCCTGCCGAAAGCCCCAGCCCATACCTGCCCCAAAACGGCGGTGGCTTAAAAAAACTTCCACATTTTTAGGCTCTGTTGAAATCATCCGCCTTCGGCGGCTGCCGGCCTGCTCGCCGTCGCGCCGCTGCAACCTCGGGCGCGACCACCCCGGATGGGGCGTCCCCCGGTCGCTGCCGCCCACGCACCTGGCTACGGCTCGCCCTTAAGGCCGGCAGCCAATGATTTCAATAGAGCAACCTTTTTCCCACAGCATATTAAAGGCTGGCTTGCGCTCCTTGGCGCCATGGACTGCCTGGTCCGCTACGGTGAGATAGCCCTGAAGGGCAAGAACCGGCCCCGCTTCGAGGATCGGCTCAAAGCGAACATTGTGGCGCTTGCCCGGCGCGAAGGGGCGGATTGCAGAGTGCGGAAACTGTCGGGACGGTTCCTGGTGACGACGGACCGGGCGCTGCCCCTGTCCCGGGTCTTCGGCCTCCACTCGTTCAGCCCATGTATTGTCACCGGGGCCGCGCCTGCCGCTATCGAAGCCCATCTGGCGACGCTGGCTCCCCATGTCGCCGGCAAGCGGTTCCGGATCACGGCGACGCGCGCCCAGCCCGCCGGCCTGTCGTCAACAGAGATGAACCGGCGCTTTGGCGCCTTCATCCAGGAGCAAGTCCAGTGCACCGTCTCTCTGGAAGCCTTCGACATGAATTTCGGCATCGAGGTAATCGGCGACGCCGCCTACATCTTCACAGAAACGCAGCCTGGCTTCGGGGGCCTGCCCGTCGGCATCGAGGGCCTTGCGGGCCTCTACCTGGACGGCGAGGCCGCCGTCCTCGCCGGCCTCCTCATGATGAAGCGGGGATGCGGGCTTGTCGCGGCCGGCCCTTTCATGGACGTCGCGCTCTTGGAGCGCTTCCTGCCGGATCCGCCACTGCGCATCCTTGCGGCCGCGACACTGGCTGAGGCCGAGGCCGCGCTGGCCTCTGCCGGCGCGCTCGCCCTCGCCACCGCCCACCGGCTGCCCGACGCCCCGCCGGCCGGGACGCGCCTCCCCATTCTCACCCCGCTTCTAGCCTATGACGAGACCCGTATCCGGCGCGAATTGGAGGCCTTCGCATGCGCGTGAGGATAGAGCGGACCGGCCAAACCAGGACGCTGCGCTACACAGGCACCGTGGCCGGACTCCTCCGGCGGCTGAAGCTCAATCCCGTCACCGTCCTTGTCGCGCGCAACGGGACAATCGTGCCGGAGACGGCGAAAGTGAACGACTCCGATACGATCGAGGTCTTGAGCGTCGTGAGCGGGGGGTAGCGCGGCTCCGTTCATCGTTCCTGTTTTTATAGCGAATCTCGTTAATTATGGAACAATTCCGAGATTCGCTAAAACAGAAGACCGAAATAATTAATGGGAGTGTTCGGTCTTCTGAATATAATAGACGCCAAAGCTGTATTCATCACTATGGGCGTCTATTATAGAATGGCAAATCGCCTTCATTAAGTTCAAATATTACTGCGATTTGCTATTGCATCCATTCACCACAAAGCATAAAAGGTGGCTTGCCACGGGCCCGGCATGCAGCGGGTCCTCGAGCAAGGCACGACGGCGGGCCTCGTCCTCCTCGGCGTCCTCGTGTTTTCCGTCCTCCTCTCGCCGCGCGCGCCGCCAGAGTCTGATATTGCCGGAACCGCCGCCAAAGCGGCCCGCGCAAGCGCGCCTTCGCCGAGTCCGGCGTCCTTGGCCGTCGCGTCCGGCGCCGCCCCGCTCCGCAGGACGTCCTACCTCTCCGCCGGGGCGCGCCTGGCCCGCCTGGAGGGCGGGGCGCTCCAATTCTTTCATTCAGACCATCTCGGCACCGCCGCCGCCCGAACCGATGGGGCCGGCGCCCAAGTTGACGCGTCGCGCCAGCTCCCGTTCGGCGGCCAACTCGGCCCTGTTTCCCGGGAGACCGAGTTCACCGGCAAGAAGCTCGATGCCGGAAGCGACCTCTACTACTTCGGCGGGCGGCACTACCAGGCCGACACGGGCCGCTTCGTGGCCGCTGACCCAGTCATGCGCGCCGCCACCGGGAACTATCTGTACGCGGACAACCGCCCGCTCGGCATGGTCGACGCGACGGGAGCGGAACCGGTCCCCATCGAGCAGGAACCCGTCGCCACGGTCCCGGAGAAACCCATTAATTTAGAGCCCGTCCGGCCGCCTGTCCGTCTTGACGCTGCCGCAGGGCTTGGGACAACTACTGAAGCCTTCTCGCCCCTTCTCACCGTTGAGCTGGGCGGCGAATTTGGTTCGAAAGACAACGCAGCCGTGTTCGGCCTTGGGGGCATTGGCCCACAGCGCTTCATCGGCGCCGGCGCCCGTGGCCAGCTGCAGCGCGAAAAGGCCAGGTGGCAGGGAGAAGCCGCCACGGCGTTTTGGCCGTCGCGCAGCACGACGCTCTTTGACGAGGAAAATGAGGGCTCCTTTCCAACGAAAAACCGGTTCTCGCTGTGGTATGTCCGGGCTGGACGAGAGGATACGAAATCCGGCACCGGCGTAGAAGCGACGCTGTTCGGCGGGCTACATGGCACCGACCCGGTGTTCCGCCCCCTTGGCCAGGGTGCGCTTGGCGGAAAGCGGAGCTTCAGGGGGATTGAGTTCTCGGCGAGAACAAGACTCTACGACAAGGGCCCTCTGCGCGTGACCGGAGGGATCGGGTCGGTGACATTATCGCAGGACGTGGTCGAGGGCCAGACACCGGGATCTGCAGGAACCGCGGCATTTCGCGCGCTGTCGGTTCGCCCCGTCGCAGGGCCCTATCTTGGCCTTGACGCCCGGTATCGTCTTGGAGGGGTCGGTACGCTCTCGATGGGGCTGCAATTGGGGCTGCCTGACCTCAACGATGGCTTTGTCGGCGTGCATTTTAACCGCTGAGATGGCCGCCAGACCGATTGATAAGCAAGGCTTATAAGCTGCCGCCTTGTGTGCAGTGCCGATGAGGTGCCTGGCCTGCGAGGAAAGCGCAATTCGAGTGATGCCCGGCCTCTGCGTCCACCACGCCATCCCCTGGCTGGAGAGGACGGTGCGGACGACAATCCGCCGCTATAGTCTGCTTCGGCCTGGCGAACGGGTTCTCGTCGCCGCCAGCGGGGGGAAGGATTCAACCACGCTCGCCTACTTGCTGCAGAAATTCGGCTATGCCCCCACGCTCGTCGCCGTCGACGAGGGCATCGAGGGCTACCGGGAACACACGCTAGGGGACCTGCGCACATTCTGCCGCACGCACCGTCTGCCTCTGCGCGTCCTGTCGTTTCGAGACGCATTCGGGCGGGCCCTCGACGGGATGGACCACGCCGGCCGGCCGCCCTGCTCGGCCTGCGGAGTCTTCCGGCGCCAGCTCCTCGCGGAGGCCGCCCGCGGCGCGGACGCCCTTGCAACTGGCCACAACCTCGACGACATGGCCCAGACCATCCTGCTCAACGTGACGCTGGGCCATGTGCGCGAATTCTGGCGGACAGGCCCAGTTGCGGAGCTGCCGGGGCTGGCGCGCCGAGTCAAGCCCCTCTACTTCGTGCCAGAAAAACTCGTGCGGCTCTATGCGCATGTGAAGGGATTTCCCTGCGCCTTCGCGGAATGCCCGCACGCTGGCCGGTCCTTTCGCGGAGCTGTGCGTGACGCCCTCAATTGCTATGAGCACGCAAATCCGGGCGCAAAGCGCGCGCTTGTCACGTGGTACGTCAAGCAATGGGCCGCGCGCCGAGAGGAGGCCGCACCAAGCCCGGGCCGCTGCGCGCAGTGCGGCGCCCCCGCATCGCAGCAAGTGTGCCGTGCTTGCATTATGCGGGCAGCCATCATGTCGCCTTCGCATCCATAATTTTAATATCTATATGGCCATTAATAGACCCTATCTTTATTAAGGATGCCCTGCCCATCCTTTCGCATGTTCGATATCATCCGGCCCGCCACGCCCCTCGAGGCCTTCCTTCCAATCGCCCGCCGCCTTGGCCTTGCGGGTCTCGTCGTCCTCACAAAAGAGCCCCTGCCCCCAAGCGACTTCCCCCTTGTGCGCGCCGTCCTCGGGGCCGGCCCGGCGAGCGCTGTCCGCCTGGGGCCCCCGGACCGGAGCCTGCTCCGCCAGCTCGACGTGCTCATCGACGCCGAGATCCAAGCCCCATCGGACTCCTTTCATCAGCGCAAGGGTGGCCTCAACCACGTCCTCGTCAAGGAGGCGGCGGCGCGGGGTGTCGCCGTCGCGTTCAATCTCGGGCTTTTGGCAGGACCCAAGGCCGCGCTCGTCATGGGCCGGCATGCCCAGAACGCGACGCTGTGCCGCAAGGCGAAATGCGCGGTGGTTCCCGCGACGTTTGCCGCGACGCCCTGGCAGCTGCGTAGCCCGCACGACATCGCCGCGTACCTGCGGGTGCTGGGCTTCACAGGGAATGAGGCGAAAGCGGCGCTGACATATTTTGAGGGGCGCGTAGTGCGGATGCATTGAGGGCCGAAAAAGACAGACGCGCCCCTTCCCCGACATAAACTTTAAAAAGGTCCGTCGTGGGAGGGCCGCGATGATGCGGGCGGGACGGAGGCATGGAATCTGGCCATCGCTGGGCGTGGTCTTCCTTCTGGCAGTGCTGGCCACCGTACTCAGTTTTGCGCTGCCCCGACTGCCAGGAGGCCCCCGACCGCCAGGAGGCGGAGGGGGTGGCGGGGACGGGGGCGAGCAGCCCACCCGGACGTCCGTCCTCACCGACGCCATTATAGGGCGGCAGATGGACGGGTGTCCGCCCGGTTATATCGACAAGGGCGGCCGCGAGATTCCAACCTGGGGGGGTACCCAGAAAATGCGGCTCTGCACTCTGGTCCGCACCCTTGAAGAGCTTGGGGGTACCGACGAGATCATAGTCGCTGCCAGCCTGCGCGTCCACGGCGGTGAAAACTCTGACTGCCCAACCGGAAGCCGGCAAACCTGCAACCGCATCAATCGAGCCTGCGCTGGAGGCAACCAGAAACTCTGCGTCACCCCCAAGGCTGTTGATGACCTCCAACCCACGGACCGTCGGTTCGCCGATCTTGAAGTCCACGTCCAGAAAGCGGATGGGTCATGCCAGCGCAATTGCGTCCAGGTCTGCACAGTCGGCTGCCCCGCCGGGTGGGATCCCCCAATCAAAATCCCCACCACAACGTTATACGGAAGCGTCTGGTCAACCATCTGCGACACGACCTGCCTCGCCCCGGCCGGCACGCCCGGCGGCGACACGAACCGGAATTTCTGCACCGCTCCAGCGGGGCAGCCGGGGTGGGCGTGGAGCGACGAGGTTCACCAGCAAAACCCCGGGCACGCCTGCTGCGGCAACTCGCCGGACGATCTCGGCTTCATCTCCACCAACAACGAGTGGCTGTGCGTCAAGGAGGGCCCAAATTTTGAGTGGAAGAGAGCCGGCAGCGACTTGCGGGGAAAGATCCGGTCCTTCACCATCGAGGGCCGCCCCATCGACGTCGTCAACGCCCTGAACCGGAAGTACGTGGTCTGCGACCCCACGCGCACGCTGCCTGAGCGGTACTTCGAGATGGGCGAGTTCGAGGGCCTTCCGCCCACCCCTCCCCCGGACCAGCCCCCCCCAGAGGGTTCGTGTCTGCAGGCATTCACTCAGCGCTTTTCAGCCTGCCAGTCCCCCTGGCCCGCCTTCGGCCTCTGCGGGACCCCGGACAACCCCGATTGGTGGGTGGGGAACTATTGCTGCGAAAACGCGGACCGCAACGACGTTAACGACTGTTTGTGTTACGGCGACAGGAACGAGCGAGTCTATATCACGACTCCGTGCCCAGGGTCCCAGCCTGGCGGAGGGGGAGGTGGCGGAGACTGCCAGGACGGCTCCACCTGCAATTGCCCGCTGTTGAACTGCATCGATGATCCAGGGCTTAACGCCGGTGAATTGTGCCGCAATATGCGCCCCCAGCAACCCGGCTACGTGACCGCCCTCTGCGAGGCCCCGAAGGAATGCCGGGGGCAGCGGGTGCTCTCCCGCGACACCGACGAGGCGCACGTCTGCTGCTACGGCCAAGCCCCAACTCCCCAGGCGCTGTGCGCCGCGCCAGGGGACCAGGCTGGCTGCGCGCAGGGCCGCGTCTGCAACGCGAACGAGTACTGCGACGTCACCCCTGTCGGGACCTGCTGCCCCGGCGGCCAATGCCGGCCGCTTGCCACCGAGCCGGGGCGGGAGCACGCCTTTATGTGCTATACGTGGAACGGCCAGGATAACGAGGGCTACATCAAGGAATGCTGCGAGTATCTCCACTGCGCCAACCCACTTTGGCGAGGGACGATGGCCGGCGGCCTCCTCCAAGACATCCACAACTACAACACGCCGCTCACGAATGCCAACAACGTCGTCATTGGAAGTAAAGACACCCAGCTCCTCTTGGCGGGCCGAAAGAACGACGGCTCGGAGCGCACGGAATATCCGATTAGCATCCCCGACCTGCAGGCCTATGCCCACGACTGGCGAGGGTTCTCAACCCTTGAGTTCCGCATCGGGTACCGCACCCCGGACTTCCTGCAAGACGTGTACCTGGTCCCACAGTCTGGCGCGCGCGTCAATGTGGGGCCGCTCGAGCGGTTCATCGTCGGCGGGACCGGCGAGGGGCGTTGGCACCGCGTCCTCGTCCCCCTCCAAGGCCCCGCGACAACCAGCCTGGACCTGGCAAACATGGACGGCATCACGCTCACGCGCAAGCCCGGCAGCAACCCGGCCACGCTGGTCGTCGACAGTGTCCGCCTTCTGTCGCCCGACCCCGGTCGGCACCGCTACTGCGCGGGGCGCGCCGGCCAGTGGGTCGACGACCTGGATCCCCCGGCCGGGGCGACTCCGGCCAGAAAAAAGCTCGCCGAAATC
>CAYUKJ010000009.1:0-13140 GCA_964445245.1 uncultured Methanosarcinales archaeon
ACGAGGAATTGAGCATGGTTTTTGATACCCGTGAAGCCCAAAACAACATCCACAACTTGATCCGGCAGATCGAAAGCGACAAGTATGACCACTTTCACCAGGCGCGGGCTCAAGGGCTCCCCACATCCAAGGTGGAAGCCCTTGGAAAGGACTGGGCCTCCGCCTTCTTCTCTCTTCGCACCGTCGAGGGCAACCTGCGCAAGCTCGACAGGCTCATGGCCCAGATCGACGCCTACCGGGACCTGGCTGACGACGGCGTCATCCCCGCCTACGACCCGTTCAAGATGAATTGGGAGATTCTCAAGAACAACACGACGATCTCCATGATCCGCACGACGTTCAAATTCTCCCGCCGCCTCGCGTGGACCCCCCCCTTGCTCGACGCTGAAGCCCAAACACTGGCCATCACCGTCGAGGCGGCCCGGCGCAACCAGCGCCTCAAGGCCCGCCACCTCATGCGGCTCGGCTACACACAGTCCGACCTCGATGAGGTAGAGCGCCTCGCCCAGGAATACGAAGCCAACAATGGCTTCGTGGCCCGCACCAGCTCCCAGCGGGGCGGCCCGCCTTACGCGGTCTTCCACGGCACGGTCGACGAGATGTTCGCCCTTAAGCACCAGCTCCGGCAGAATGCCGCACCCCCGCAGGACCCCCTCCAGCTCTACCGCCACGGCACCCTCCTCAAAGTCTGGGGCCAATGGCTTAAGGACCACAACAATACCACGCGCCTCGAATACCGCACCAAATAACATGAACGACACCAAGGGCGCTGAGCTCATCTCGCACTGCTTCCCCTACAACAAAGTCCTGCGCTCCGGCTTCAGCCGCATGGCGGCGCGCGCCCAAGTCCGCTTCCGAAAGGCCGGCGTCGCGCTCTTTGACGAAGTCCTCCGGGGCCTCTACGGCGAATTCAGCGCCGCGGACCGCGCGGCCTTCAACCGGGCCTTCCGCGAAGAGACCCGGCGCGGCGAGCAGATGCTGGCGGCCTACGCCCAATATGTCTACTTCTCAATCACGAATCCCGAATACGTCCCCGACATGCGGGCGGATCGGCGGCTCATGGTGCCCCTCAAAGCCACGGACATCTCGGCGGTCGTGGACCGCCGCTGCGCGTGCCCTAAAAAGCCCCACGGCATCGAACAGCTTGTCACCCCGGTCGTATCCGTCGAGGATGCGTGGGTCAGGAACAGCCTTGACTTCACGCCCGTCGGGCTTCCAGAACTCTACGCCGTTCTCAGCCACTGCGACCTCCTCTGCCCCCGCGCCGCCCATTTCCCGGAGAACTTTGGGCAGGACTTTGCAAGCCGGCACCGGCTCCCCGGCGCACGGGACCTCCAGCCCCCTTACCTGTCGGCAGCGTTCCACCAGGCGGTACTAGGGCTCCATGAGCAGCTCCATCGGCCCTGCCCCGCCTGCTCGGAGCCGTACGACATCCTGTCCCTGGCCACCCGCTACGAGCCGGACATCGGCAACGAGGATTTCATCGACACCAAAGCGCTCGACCTGAACAGCCGCGTCCAGGCCTTTGCCGTCGAATTCGGCCCCAAACTCAAATACTACCCGAAGCTGGTCCGCCTCACCGGCCTTAGGAGCCGCTCTGCCTCGTCCAACTACCGCCAAAACAACCTCAAGCCGTGGTGGGACCTGTACCGGATGCGCATCATCCTCAATTTGGATGTCAAGCACGGCCATCTCGCCCAAGTCCAAGAGGCCCTCGCATCGTGTGCCAAACTCATTCTGCACGACAAGTTTCGGTCTGAAGTCCACTGGCAGCAGGCCTTTGCGCGGTCCAGTGAAGCGTTTCGCCAGCAGTCCGCCGCCCCCGGGGCGTGGGTGCAGCTGCCCCATCTCGGCTACAAGAAGCGGCCGGTGGCCGGCACCAAGGAGCAGTTCATGGCCCCCTACGCCCTCCGCCGCATCGACGGCCGCACCTATGACCCGTCCGCTGAGCACTGGAGCTATCCCGTCGAGATCCAGATCCTGCCCGTCGACGAGTCCATGCGGCAGCAGCAGGCGCCCTTCTCGGACGCGCAGAAATGGCACAGCCGCCGCGAAGCCGCCCGCAGCAACTGGGGGCCCCGCGAATGGGCGCTCTTCACGTTCTTTGAGCAGACCGGCATCGTCGCGCGCTTTCCGGGGGCACACGGAGAGCCGCTGCTGACTCTGCCTCAGGCGTATGCCGAGGCGGCTGCCAAGCACGCCTAGATCCGCTCGCGCAGCCGCCGTGCCTTGGGCACGGCGTTCAGCAGGAGGCCGCCCTTGCGCTTGGCGCAGCCAACGAAATCCTGTCCGGCCCGCAGCAGGAAGTAGCCGTCCTCGCCCGGCGCAGGTACGCTCTCTCCCCGAAGCCATGCCGCGAGCTGCTGGTTGTCCAGGCCCAAGACATGATGTGTGGCATGGGGCCCGACGAGCTGGCTGCCCTCGATGGAAAGCCGGAGGCCGTCGGCCTGCCGGCGCCCGATAGCCAAGCCGACCGCCTCGACGCGCAGCCGAGATAAATCGACGCGGCCGACATCGATGCTGGCCGCAAAGAGCTTGCCCTCCCGGTTCTCCAAAAGCGCCTCAAGCTCGGGGGCTCCGCCGAACTGCCGGCGCAGCTCCGCGGTGACGTCCCGCCGCTCCCGCGTGTTCAGGGCCCGCAGAGGCATCAGCCGCTCTTGCGCCACTCCAGGATGACGCCGATGAAGGCCCCAATCGAGGCGCCCACCAGGACCGTGACGGCCACAAGCAGCGAAAAGAGCGTCCCCTCGATGAAGCCGCTGATGGGCGAGACGGCAGCGCCTGTGATGGTGGCGGGTCCGGCGGATGAATCGGGCGCGGACAGGATAAGCCCGGAGACGAGGCCCGCGAGGCCGCCGACCGCCGCAAAACGAGCCACAGCCAAAGTGCGAATGGCGCGTGAAAGACTGCCCGTGAATGCCATAACCGCCCCTCAGGAGACCTCCTATATAAGATTTATCCTCATACGCCCCACATCGGGTTGTCGCGTCGCCGGATCTCTGCGATTTCCTTGAGGGCCGCAAGCTCGGTGCCGGACAGCGCCCCCTTGGCCTCCTTGAGCTGCCGGAACTCGTCTTCGGGTATGTCGCTGTGCAGGATGTCGCCCTCCGCGATCTGGCGGCCCGCAGTCACGCCGAACAGCGAGATGGCCACCTGCTTGCCCTTGCCGGCCTCGCCCACGCTCTGGTTCTCGGCCTGCATGCTCTTGACGGCGGCAAGGGGCATCCCGTCCTTCATGAGCGGCACGCCGGGGCGCAGCGTGCCTTCGAGGACCTCGACGCCGACGATGCAGGGGTTGCTCTGCCGGAAGACGCAGTTGCGCAGGACCTCGATCTTGGCCGGCCGCACGAGGAGATTGATCTTCGCCTTGATCTGCCGCGCACGGACCTCCTCCTGCCACGCGTCGAACTGCTCGAGGAGCGTGTAGATCACGTCGCCTGTGATGATGCGCACGCGCTCTGAAGATGAGTGGGGCGGCACGTTGAATCCGAGGACGACGGCCAGCTGCGGGTCGCGTTCGGCAGACGCTTCCGCTTCGGACACGTCCTTTTTCGTGATGGGGCCTACAGAGGCGCGCCGGATCGGGATCCCCTTGCCGCGCAAGAGGACAGTGAGCGCTTCAAGGCTGCCCAGGGTGTCGGCCTTGAGGAGGACGCCCTGCTTGTCCGTCTGGATCAGGGCCGCCTGGACCTCGGCCTGGAGCGCGGCCTTGACGGCCTCCAAGGTGTCCGGTGCCGCCGTCTGGAGCGGCATGCCGGCGATGGCCTCCGTGAGGTCCGGGCAGCTGAGCTTGACGCCAGTGGCGGCGGTGACGCGCCTGACAGGATGGAACCGGGCCCGCCGGTCACGCATTTCAGCCAGCGGCTCAGGCAGGAGGAGGGCGCGGACCTTCGTGACCAGCGGGGCCTCCAGGCCCCCGATGACGACGGTGTCCTGGACCTGGAGCGTTCCGTCGTACAGGATGACGTCCAGCGTCAGGCCCAATCCGCGCTCCTCCTTCACTTCGAGGATCGTGCCTTTTCCGGGGCCATCGACATCCACTTTGAGCCGGGCCTCCAAATACTTCTGGGCCAGGCCCGTGAGGACCATGAGGAGCTCCGGGATGCCGACGTACTGCTTGGCGCTGCACGGGATGATGGCGATCTGCTTGGTGAAGTCGACGCGGTCAAAACGCTCGGCCGCAAGGCCGCACCGCTCGTAGAAGGCGCCGACAAGCTCGTAGAGCTTCGTCTCCATCATCTGCTGGACGGAGGGCGACTGCTTCGAAAAATCCGAGAGGAAATTGTCCGCGGCCTTGCGGTAGCCAGCGAGCAGGTCGATCTTGTTCGCTGCCACCACAAACGGCGTCTTGAAGCCGCGCAGGATCTCAATGGCCTCGAGAGTCTGGGGCCGGAAGCCCTCATTGATGTCGATGACGAGCACTGCGAGGTCGGCGAGGCTGCCCCCCCGGCGGCGCAGCGATGTGAAGGCGGCGTGGCCCGGCGTGTCGATGAAGAGGAGCCCCGGAATCGTGAAGGCCATGCTCATCTGCGAAAGCAAAGGGCCGCACCGCGCCTTGATGACCTCAAGCGGAATGATGCTTGCCCCGATGGCCTGCGTGATGCCGCCCGCCTCGGTCGCCGTGATGTTCGTGCGCCGGATGGCGTCCAGAAGCGACGACTTGCCGTGGTCCACGTGGCCCAGGACCGTGCAGATGGGGGAGCGGCTGGCCATGCCGGGCATAAACCGGGCCGCGTTTTTAAAGGTTGCCGAGGTCTCTTGCGCGCTTTGCCCAGGATCCGCCTTACTCCGCAATCCCCTCCGGGTCGCCTGCCGGCTTGGGCCGGGCGCAGCGCCCACTCACCACGGCATCGGCCGGATTGTCGCAGCACACAAATCCCGCCGGCCCCAAGACGTAGTACTCGTCCTCGTCGTCGCCGCAGCACTCCACCGCGCCATAGCGGCTGTACTCGCCAAACGGATGAGATTCGCCGCTGGGGGCGCGCTTGAGCAGGCATTGCTCCTCGCACCAGTCGGCTCCCGCATAGTCGCAGTCGGCCCACAGGCCCTTCCATCCGGTGCAGATTTCGCCGCGGCGGTTGTCGCCGTCGATATCGACCACCGACATCCGGTCGTAGCAATTCCCCTCGAAGACGCAGTACTGGGGGCTCCAGCACCACGCGACGTCTGACGGAAAATAGGTGCACTGCCGCTTGTCGCAGAGGCCGATTTGGGTGGTATCTTCGCACCCTACCCGAAGCGGCTCAAAGGCCGTGCGCACAGGCGGGGTGGTGGCCCAGCACGGCGGGGCATCGGCGCCAACGCCGGCCGACACCAAGGACAGCAGGCAGAGGGACGTGATGAGTGAGGCGTGTCGAAGTCGCATGGCGCGAAGATGTCCGCCGGCCTTCATATGCCTTTGCAGGAAAAACCCGGAGGATTTTCGGAGGACATAAAAATCCCGCGGAGTTCGCCGCAAACATGGCCCTCATCCATGAAGGCAAAGCCGTCCTTGATGTGGCTGTCCCAAAGGTGGTCTCGCGGCAGATGCCGGCCTTCTACAATCCGAAGATGGTCCGCAACCGCGACCTCCTGGTCGCGCTCCTGGCCGCCTGGCCGCATGCGAACCTGCAGGTCGCCGATGCCCTTGCCGGGACCGGAGTTCGGGGCCTCCGCCTGCTCCTTGAGCTCCCCCGCGTAAAAATCGCGTCGGTGGCCTTCAACGACGCCAGCCCCCGCGCATTCGCCCAATTGCGCAGGAACGTGGAGAAGAACGGCCTCAAGGAATCCCCCCGCCTCACCGTGTCGCAGCAGGACGCCAATCTCTTCCTGCTGAATTCCCGCGGCTTCGACGTCATCGACCTGGATCCATTCGGCAGCCCCGTCCCGTTCCTGGAGGCGGCGGTGCAGCGCCTGTCGCGGCGAGGGCTGCTTGCGGTGACGGCCACCGACACCGCCGCGCTGGCCGGCACCTCTCCGCTCGTCTGCAAACGGCGGTACTGGGCCACTCCGCTGCACAATGAGCTCATGCATGAAGTCGGCCTGCGCATCCTGATCAGGCGCGTGCAGCTTGTCGGCGCCTCCTTCGACCGCGCGCTTGTGCCGATCCTGGCCTACGCGCACGAGCACTACTACCGGGCAGTCTTCTCGGCAGCTAAAAGCAAGAAGGCCGCGGACACGGTGCTTGCGCAGCATGGCCTGTATTGCGGGGCAGGGCCGCTCTGGGCCGGTCCACTTGGGGATGCCACGCTCCTTCGCAGCATGAACGGGGCGGCGCACTCCTGCTTTTTGGGGCAGCTGGCCGAGGAGGCGGCGCACAATTATCTCGGCTTCTTCGACTTGCACCTAGTCGCGAAGCGCCTGAAGCGGGGCGCCCCGCCGCGCGAGGCCGTAATCGCGGCTCTCAAAACAGCGGGTTTTGGGGCGCACCCGACGCATTTTTCCGGAGTGGCCGTGAAGACGAACGCCTCAGCAGCTGACGTTGAGCGCGCCGTGCTGTCCGCTTTGACGGACTAACTAATCGTCATTGGCAGGCAGGGCTTTAATGTGTCTTATGTCAAGCGACCCCGCAACATTTTTATACCATCCCATGACAGCACCGCCATGGCTGAATGGTACGTCCGGCGCGGCCGCCTCATCGCGCGCGCCCAATTCGAGGCCGAGATTGCCAGCCTCAAGACAACAAAGACGCTGGCCATCAAGGCCCTCGCGTTCAACGTGCTCAAGCACGACATCCCCGTCGCCATCACGAACCGGATGCCCGCAAAGCCCTTCGGCGTCCTCTTCTCCGGCGGACTGGACAGCACGCTCATCGCGGTCGTCTGCAAGCGGGCGGCCGCGCCCTTCACGTGCTACACCGTCGGCCTCAAGGCGGCCGGCCTCAAGGCCTCCGAAGACATCGAATGGGCGACCAAGGTGGCCCATGAACTGAGGCTGGATCATCGCATCATCCTCCTGTCCCTTGAGGATGCGGGGCGCCTGTTCGCGCGGACCGCCCGCGTCCTGGGGCCGGATTTGTTGACCGTCGTCAATGTCGGCGTGGGTGCCGTGGGGCTCGCCGGCCTGGAGGCCGCCAAGCGCGACGGCCATCGCGCCGTTTTCTCAGGGCTTGGCAGCGAAGAGATCTTCGCGGGCTACGAGCGCCACCGCCGGGCCGCCGACGTCCAGGCCGAGTGCTGGCGGGGCCTGGCGGGCATGTACGGGCGCGACCTGCGCCGCGAAGCGGCGATTTCCGCCTCCGCAGGCGTCGAGGTGCTGACGCCCTTCCTGGACAAGAACCTCATCCGCGACGCCATGGAGGTCGCGCCCGCCCTCAAGGTCCGCGGCGACGTCACGAAGTACATCCTTCGCGAGGTGGCGGCCTCGCTTGGCGTGCCTGCCCCAGTCACGCGGCGCAAGAAGCGTGCAGCGCAATATGGGTCCCGCCTCGACCGGGCCCTTGAGATCGTCGCAAAGCGGCACGGGGCCGGCAAGGACAGTTTCGTACGCCGGGGGTGCCGATGACGCTCTGGGACGCGCTGACCCGGACGGCCGCCTTCTTTTCCGTCGACAATCCGTGGATGCGCGACCTCACCGTCGCCCTCGTGACGCTGCTGGCCGGCTACCTCCTCAGCAATGTTTTGGGCCGGCTGCTTTTTCGCGCCCTCCTGGCCGTCAACCTCGACGCGCAGATCAAGACGCCGTATTCGGCCAGCCGGGCCGCCTCGAGTCTCCTGACGGGGCTTGGCTACGCGGTGACGCTGGTCATGGCGCTGCGGCCGTTCGGATGGGCGGACGTGCTTGGCGCCGTCCTGGGGGGCCTGGTGGCCATGGGGCTCCTCCTTGGGCTTGTGCGCGGCATTTTCGACATGATTCCGCACCTGTTCGGGCGCAGACGGCTGCTCCTGCGGGCGGGACGACGCGGCTATGTGGCCGTCGCAGGCATTGAAGGCACGATCCTGCGCATCGGCCTGTTCGAGACGCAGCTGAGGGGGCCGGAGGGCGAACAGTTCGCCGTGCCAAACGCGGTGTTCTGGGGGAGGCCATTTTCGATTCGTCAGGCTGCCAAGAGGCCGCCCCTTGCGGCCCCCCGGCCGTCCGCCCAGCAGCCGCAGGCCTAGATCGTCTCAAGCAGCGACGCGATATTCCACAGCTGTGTGCGCACGAAGGGCTGGATGTTCGCGTCGTTGGAGAGGTCCTCCACCTCGTTGAGAATCTTGTTGATGGTGATGGAGAGGTCCTGGCACTGGCCCAGCTCGCCGACCAGGGCGGTGACGCGGGCCTTGATGTTCTTGGGGACGCCGGATTCGGCCAACAGGAGATTGAAGGCCTCCGTGATTTCCTCAATCTGAGAAGGTTTGAGCATCCGTTATTCCCCGTGCCCCATCTCGGACAGGACCTCGCTCTGGAGGGCCTTCGCCTTGGCCTTGAGCTTTTCTTCCTGCTGCTCGAGGCTTTTGAGGCGCAAGGTCAGCTTGTCCCGCTTCTCCGCCAGCTCCCGCTCCAAGTCGGCGGAATCGGCGGCGACCATGATGTTGCCGATGATTTTGAAGGATTGGGCGGCGGTTTTTATTTCTTTCGACGCCGACTCGACTTCGAGGAGCTCCGCGCTGAAATGCTGCTTCTGCAGGCTGTAGGCGCGCAGGTTCTCCTCGATCATCTGGAGCTGGTTGATCTTCTCCTGGGTGGCGGGCTTCATATCCGGCAGGCGGCGTGGACGGCGAGGAGCGTGTCGACGGCGCGCCTGCCCGCGCGCAGCGCCGCGGCGTCAGCGGCATGGATGACGAACACAGCTTCTCCCGGCCCCTCTTCGACGGCGACGCGCGTGCGGCCCGTCTTGAAGTCTGCCTCGCCGGGCAGGAGGAGGCGGGCGACAAGCGCTGCGTCCTCCCCTGCGTAGGCGACGCGCTCGATCATCGGGCCTTGACTTTGGTGATGGTCGTCTTGGCCTTGAAGATCATCTTGGAGCCGCAGTAGATGCAGCGGACCTTCTTCTTGATGTGCTGCTCGGCCACGACCTTGTTGCAGGAGAAGCACTTGTACTCGCTCATGGGGCACTCCGCGGCGCGAACTTCTCAACGGTGTACGCCCGCGAGGTAAACTTGGCCTGGCACTTTTGGCACTGCCAGATGCCGGCCGCCTGGCGGCGGACCTTGACATAGTGGCAGTAGGGGCAGCGGTGCTTCTTGCGGGCTTCGGCCTCCAGCTTGCCGGCCTTCTCGCGCAGGTTGGGGCCGTAGCGGGCTCCATAGCGCTTGGCCGGACCGGATGAGCGTTTGACGGTGGGCATAGGAGAGAAACGCGATTGGGGGAGGGTTCGGGCGGAGGTTTTTAAATGTTGCTTTATGCTTTATATGTGCACTTCATGGGGCTGCCCGGATTCGAACCGGGGTTTGATGGTCTCTTTGACGAAGCCGAAGAGCCACAAGCTCCCGGGCTTTCGTCACCCAAACCATCAGTGATGGACCAGGCTACACTACAGCCCCAATGGCACCGAAGGCGTCGGCCTGCTATTTAAATGGTTTCGTTTTGTCCGGGTGTCGCAGGCACCGGAAGGACTGAGTAGTGCGCCGGAAATGTTCCGGATGGCGCCGCGAAAGGTTTATTAAGGAGTTATACATGTATAATTCTGTGCCACAGGTCATCGCCAAAACCAAGAAATGGGGAAACTCCATGGGCGTCATTATCCCCAAGGGCATCGGCGTGAGTCTGGATGAAGAGATTATCATGGATATCCGTCCGAGAATCCAGTACACCCACGTCAAGGACTTGCGTGGCAAGCTTAAGGTGCGCTTTGACACCGGCGCGCTGATGCGGCAGATAGACAACGAACTTTGGGGCGACGAATAGATGTATTTCTTCGATACTTATGCGCTCTTTGAGATTCTCCAAGACAATCCTGCATACGTGGCGCTAGACTTGGAGCGCGTCAATATCTGCATCCTCAACTACGGCGAGCTCTATTACGGGCTGATTCGCAAGATTGGGCGCGCCAAGGCCGAGACCGTGATCAAATCGTTCAAGTTTGCGCAGCTCGAAGTCACTGAGGGGATCATGCGAACTGCGATGCGGTTTCGGTTCGCCCACCGCCATCTGAATGTCAGCCCCACGGATTGCGTCGGGTATGTCCTGGCCAAAGCACACGGCTTGCGCTTTCTCACGGGCGATGAGGCCTTCCGAGGCCTGCAAGGCGTGGAGTTCGTCAAATAGTTGCCGGGGAAAGCCCATAGAATACCCTCCGGGTCAGACCGCGTCTGCTGGTGCGTCTTCCTTGGCGGCGACTCGCTCTTCCTTCTTCTTCCGCTCGATGTACCGGCACTTGGGAAAGCCCGAGCAGCCGATGAACTGGCCGTAGAGGGACTTGCGGATGACGAGGGGCTTGCCGCAGGTGGGGCACTTGGCATTCGCGTCGAGCTGGAGGGGGGCCTTGGGCTCGTTGTTGGCGTCCAGGTGCTTGGAGGGGCAGTGGATGTCGAGGCAGAAGGTCTGGGGGCCGCGCTTGGGGCGGATGACGATGAGCTGGGGGTGCTGGCACGCCGGGCATGGCTGATCGACGCCCTTGAGCCTGCCGCTTTGGGGGAGGCGGAAGCGCACCTGGCAGTCAGGGTAGCGGCTGCACGCCAGAAAGCGGCCGTACCGGCCGCGGCGGACCATGAGCGTGCCCTCCTTGCAGCCGTGGCAGGGCGCAATGCTGTTCATCTCGTCCTGGGTGTCGCGGTGGGCCGCCAGAAGCTTCTCGCCCACTTGGGCCTCCTGCGTCTTGAAGCGGACGAGGATCCTCGTGAGAGCCTCCTGCGCCTCGCCCAGGACCCTGCCGGGCTCCAGCTGGAGGGTGCGGATCTGCTCCATCTCCTCCTCGAAGTGCCGCGTCAGCTGGGCGTCCAGGATCTCGGGGATGAATTGGGCGAGGACCTCGACGGTCTTGAGGCCCAGGTCGGTGGCCTCGATGCTTTTCTCCTTGATGTAGCCGCGCGCGTACAGGTTTTCGATGATGTCGGCCCGCGTGGCCTTCGTCCCAAGGCCGCGCTTCTCAAGCTCTGCGACCAGGGACGCGGGCGTGAAGCGCTTGGGGGGCTGGGTCTGCTTGGCGTCCTTGGTGAGCGTCGTGGGGCGCAGGACTTCGCCCGCCGCGACGTGGGGCAGGTGGGTTTCGGGCTGCCTGTAGTAGGGCGCGTAGTACGCGTGCCAGCCGGCCTCGACGGTGAAGGCCCCCTGCGCCACGAAGGGCTCGCCGTTCACGTCCAAGGTGACGGTCGCCGACTCCTTGACGGCGTCCGGCGCGAAGGTCGCGAGAAAGCGCTTGACGATGAGGTCGTAGACCTTGGCCTGGCGCTCCGAGAGGTGCGTCGGCTGGACGCCTGTCGGATAGATGGCGGGATGCGCGGGGTCCGATTTGGGGCCGTTGTGCGGGGACAGCGCCTTTGCGGCTGAAAGCAGCGCGCTGACGAGTTCAGCGTAGGCAGCATTTTTCCTGAGCTTGCCGAAGAGCTCGCGGAAATTGAGGCTGGCCGGCAGCTGCTGGGAGGACGTGCGTGGGTAGGAGGTGTAGCCGCCGACATAGAGGTCCTGCGCGACCCCAAGGGTGGCCTTGGGTGAGAGGCCGAAGAGGCGGTAGGCCTCCGCTTGGAGGCTGCCCAGGTCTAACGGGTGCGGCGGCTTTTGGCGGTAGCGCGAGACCTTGACGTCCGCGACGGCGGCGTCGTGGCCTCGGCATTTGTCATAGATGGCCTGCGCTTCAGGCTCGTCGAAGAACTTGCCCTGCTTGTGGTGGGCCTCGATGACCGCGTCGGCCTTTAGGGCATGGACGTGGAGCTCCCAGTAGGGGACTGGCACGAATGAGCGGATATCGAGCTCCCGGTCCGCGACGATCTTGAGGGCGGGGCCCTGGACGCGGCCCGAGGAGAGGAGCTTGAAGGAGCCGGCGGCCTTGACGGCGAGCGTGAGGGCGCGGCTCATGTTGATGCCGTACATCCAATCTAGAAAATGTCGCGTCTCTCCGGCCTTCGCCTGGCCCCAGTCGATCGTGGGGTGCGCATTCGCGTAGCTGTCGCGCAGCTCCTCCGGGGTGAGCGTGGAGAACTTCATGCGGTGGCCGTCGGGCTTCTTGCAGATGAAGCGGATGATGTTGAGGCCGATGACCTCGCCCTCGATGTCGTAGTCGCAGGCCACTGTGACGGTCCCGGCCTCCTTGGACAGCTTCTGAAGCGTGCGGAGGTATTTCTGGGCGTGCCCGGCGTGCTTGTCTACCTCGTGGACGGGGACCCAGTGGATGTCGAAGGCAGGATAGGCGAAGGACTTCTTCTTCTTCGCAACCGTGAAGAGATGCCCGACAGCGGAGGCGATGACGATGTCCTTGCCGGCATGGGTGACCTCGTAGTAGGCCACTTTGTCAGCTGTCTGCTTCTTGAGGGCCTTGCCGTTGGCAAGGGCTTCTGAAATCTTCTTGGCTGTGCTGGGCTTCTCGGTGACAATCAGCTCGTACATGGTTTATATATCGACTCCTAAGTTTTTAAGGCAGTATCATCAGCCAATCCTCGAATCCAGGCGTATTTAAATAGTTAATGACCTGCCAATATAACATAGAAAAATATCTGCTTGTTTTAAATTCTATAAAGAAAAATAATGTTCCTTCACCCAAATGGCCCCTCATCGAGGCCCAGCTCTTCGACGAGGCCCGCGCTCCCGTTGTAAAAGTAGAAGCGCCGGTACTCCAGCGGGAGGTGCTTGCGAATCTTCCGCGCCTGCTTTTTCGCCTTGACAAGGCGGCGCGAACACTTGACCTCGAAGACGTCGAAGACGCCCCCGTCGCGCGCCAAGACGTCGACTTCGCCGAGCATCCTTTTCCGGTTGCGGATGGGGACATGCAGGGCGACATCGTCGTAGTCATGCCGGATGGTCTCAACGAGCTGCTGGACGTAGCTGTCATGCTTGGTCAGTTTCATGGCGCCACCCTCGCACCGGATCGGTCAGGTCCGGTACCTGTCCCATTTCTGGCCGGTGATATAAATAGCTGTTGGTCAAAGAATTCACAAACTCCTTAAATGGCCCTACGCATCTGCAGCAGATGGATTAAACCTGGGAGTGATGTGAAAAAAATCCGGAACGTTCAGAATGGACGCTTCCGGCGCGCCAGCATTCCGAGCGCCTTCAATTTCCGGTGCACCGTCTCGTAGCGCAGGCCGG
>CAYUKJ010000010.1:0-11931 GCA_964445245.1 uncultured Methanosarcinales archaeon
GCTCATCGCCTACAACCTCGGAGTCTTGACCTGGCGGGTATTTGCCTAAGAGCCGCCCCCACCTAAACATTTATAAATCCTGTTTGGGGAAATGGCGCGATGGCCCCCGCCTTGGCCGACCTGGACCGGAAGCTTGACCGCATCCTCAAAAATCAGGAAGCCCTCCTCAAAGCGACCCGCCAGATCGAGCAGGAAGAGCGAACCGAACTCAAGGAGGAGAGCGCCCTGGAGGCCGAGGAGCGCAAGATCGAGCAGATTGAGTCCCAGGAGCTCGATGAGCTGCGCCGCCTCGAAGCCCTCGAAAAGGAAATCAAGGCGTCGGTCGAAAGCCATCCCCTCACCAAGCTCACCCTCAAAGACCTTGTCCGCGGCGCCATGGGGGCGCTCATCGGCATCGTCTTGCATTACACCTTCATCTACGGCGTCAAGGCCGCCGAGAACATCACGCTGACGCGCGCGATTGCGCTCTACCCCATCGCGTACTTCGTCGGGCTCACCTTCCTCTACGCGACCGGTTTTCGGAAGGTCCGCAAAACCGTCGTCCTCACCTTCCTGCCCTTGCGCGGCACCGTCCTCTACCTGACGGCCCTGGTCGTCTCTATCCTGACCCTCCTCTTCTACTTCCCCGACTTCGGGTGGGACGAGCTGGCCTTCAAGCAGATCGCGACCGTCAGCCTCCCGGCAGTCATCGGGGCCTGCACCGCCGACATCATCGGCAAGGACTAGCCCATGCCAAACCCCCTGGCAAGCCTGTGGCCCGGCAAGGCCCTCGCCCGCGCCAAGGCGCTGCTCACCCAGTCCGAGCATCTCGCGCAGCGCGACGAGCGCATCGAAGAGCACGAGGCCGCCATCGAGCACGCCAAGGAAGCCCTCCTCACCAAGTACTTCGACCGGCTCCTTGAGCACCTGCAGACTTACACCGACCTCGCGATGGAAGAGGAAATAGAGGCGAAAATCCGCGCCCTCATCACCCTGTGCGACACCCTCCACAGCACTATCGCAAGGACGCAGCTCTTCGACATCAACCGCCTTCTGGGCGATGCCCGCAAGGAGCGCCGCCAGCTTGAGGCTCTCCTGGACAGCTTGGTCGGTCAGGCCGGGCAGCCTCCCGCCTCCAAGACGGCCGTCGACAGCGCCCTTGGCGCCCACGAGCAGGTCCTTCGGGAGCTTCAAGCGACCCTGCGCAGCCAGCTAGCGACCCTGCGCGACATCAAAGCCGTCGCCGCAGGCGGGACGCACGAGCGCCTGGGCGACAACGCCATGAAGGCCCTCCACAACCTCAACGCCCGCCTCGCCGGACTCCTGGCCAGGGAGCGGGCGCAGCTGGACAGCCTCCTCCGCTCCAAGGACGCTGAAGAGCTCACCGCGAAGCTCAGGCAGTGGCTGGAGGCCCTCGAGCGGGAATTGGCCCAGCATGAGCGGGCCCATCCCACCCGAGAGGAACGCTTCGCGAAGGCCGCATAAACTATAAAACCCGGCACCCTTTACCGGTCCTGCAGTATGTCCCGCATCGCCAAAGGCCTCCAAGACGTCATCGCTTGCCAGTCCGCCATCAGCTCGATTTCCGGCAAGGTCTTGGAGCTGGCCCCCCACGCCCCCTACGAAGAGGTTGTGCCCCTGGTGCTTGCCGGCGAGCTGCCCACGCGGCGGCAGCTGACGCTCCTGTCGGGCGCCCTAGCCAGCGCGCGCCGCGTGCCCGCCCCCGTCCTCGCCCTTCTCGAGAGCCTTCCGCGCACAGCACCCGCCATGGACCGCTTGCGCACCGCCGTTTCCGCGCTGGGCCACCACGAGCCCGTCGTCGCAGACCATTCGCCCCAAGCCAACCTTGTCAAGGCCCTCCGCCTCATCGGGGCCTTCCCGACCCTGGTCGCCGCCCTCGGCCGCCTCGACGCCGGACAGCCCCTTGCGGGGCCCCGCCCCGACGGAGGCCACGCTGAATATTTCCTGCGGGCCCTCCACGGCCGGGCACCCGACGAGTTCGCAGTGCGCGTCCTTGACGGCTGGATGATCCTGCACGCCGAGCACACCCTGAATGCCTCGACGTTTGCGGCGCGCGTGACGGCCTCCACGCTCTCCGACCTTCATTCCGCCGTCGTCTCCGGCCTCAACACACTCAAGGGGCCGCTGCACGGGGGCGCCAATGAAGCCGTCCTTGAGATGCTCGACGCCATCCGGGTCCCCGAGCGCGCCAAGGCCTTCGTGGACGAGAAACTCGGCCGCCGCGAAAAAATCCCGGGCTTCGGGCACCGCATCTACAAGTCAGGCGACCCCCGCACCCAGGTCCTCAAGGCCTATGCCAAAGAGCTGGGCCGCCTGGCCGGCGACATCAGTATGTACGAGATCGCCGTCGAGGCCGAAAACGCCGTCTGGGAGCGCCTCAAGCTCCACCCCAACGTCGACTTCTACGCCGCCCCCGTCCTCCATTACCTAGGCGTCCCTCGGGCGCTGGGTCCCGCCATGTTTGCCATGGCCCGCGTCGCGGGCTGGTGCGCCCACATCCTCGAGCAGTACGCCGACAACCGGCTGATCCGGCCCGAGCAGCGGTACATCGGGCCGGCGCCAAGGGAGTGGGCGCCCCTCTCGAAGCGGTAAGACGCTGCTACAGCTTCAGCACGACCAGGTTCGTCTGGCCCAGCGGCCGCTTTTCGACGACGCCCTTCTGCGCCAGCGCGTCAAGGGCGCGCGAGACCTGGACCTTCGAGAGGCCAGTAATGGCCACCAGACGGCTCTGCTCCAGCATCTTGTGGTGGTCGAGCAGCGTCTTGAGGACGAGGCGCTGGTCCCGGGGCAGCACGGCCAAGACGCGGTCCAGCTGCGCCCGGCTGATGCGCCACTGGAACACGATGACCAGCGCCGCGCCTACCAGGACAGACACGAACGAGACAGCGTACACGATCAGGGGCAGCTGCGCGTTCACCGACTCGACATAATAGCCGTTGACGAGAGCGAACAGCACGCCCAAGAAGAAGACGAGGCTGAGGGCCGCCACCAGGCGCCTGGGCGAGACTTCCATCCTACGCGGCGCCCTCCCCCTTTTCGTCCTCAAGCTCCGCCCGCAGCTCCCGGTACTGCTTCTTGGAGATCTCCCCTTTTGCCAGGCGCGCCTGGAGGATCTCCAGGGGGGCCCGGGCGTCCTTTCCCCACGCGCCCTGGCTTTTGAGGAGCCACCAGAGAATGGCGAGGAACAGGAGCAGGATCACGATCTGGAAGAGCCAGCCAAGGCCCCACCAGCCCCCGTGCACCTGCTGGTGCATCTGCATCATCCCCGGGTTCATCTGCATCAAGGCGAGCAGGGCCATGGGAACAAGAAAAAAAAGGCGGTTTTTAAGGGTTCTGCTGGAGGTCCTGCTCGCCCGTCATGGCCATGCAGCCCATGCCGCCATTCTCCTCGTTCTCCTTATGCCGCTTCTCCATGAGTGCATGGTGCGCCTTCATGACCTCGAAGTCCTCGGCGCTTTGGATCATGGGCGCCAGGTTCACGCCCGTGTCCTTGCGCTTCTCGACCAGATCGGCATAGGTGCCCTCAAAGATCTCGTCCATCTGGGCGTGCATCGCGCCCATGCCCTGGTGCATGCCGCCCATGTGGCCCATGCCCCCCATCCCCATGCCGCCGGCTCCATGCATCTGCTGGTGCATCGCCATCATGCCGCCGCTCTCCATGGCGTCAAGGCCCATCATGCCCATCCATCCTGGGGCTTGGGCGTCAAGGCCGGCTTGGGCCGCTCCTGGGGTTTGAGTCCAGCGGTGAGCAGCCACGCCCAAGGCCAGGAGTGCCAGCAACGTGACGCCTCCGATCAACCAGATATTCGCTTTCATGATACGTGCCTCCGGGCATTCCGCCCACGGGTTTCAAGGGATGAAACGCTTCTACTAGGTTTCTGAAACGCCCCTACCTATTTAAAGTCTGCGCGCTCCTCCTGCCGGATGAAGGCTTCCGGCATTTGGCTCTGCATCCTCCTGCTCGGGTGCGGGCCTGCCTTTCAGACGCCCTCTACTAACTTCGAGAACGGTGTTTCTGGCCTTCTCGCGCCGCCGGGATTCGCGGTGACCACGGTAGCCTCTGGCCTCCCGGGCCTCCGGACGGTGGCGTATATCCCTTCAGGCGACCTCTACGTGGCCCTTTCCAAGATGGGTGAGGTTTGGGTGTACCCCAACGGATCCTTTGAAACTCATGCGGTCTTTGCCCGGCGCCTAGACCGCCCCTTTGGTCTCGCTTTCCATGATGGCTGGACGTATATTGCTGAGGAGACCCGCGTCATCCGGGTTAGGGACGACGATGGCAACTACCGGGCCGATGCCGATTCCACAGAAGCGGTAGTGACGGACCTGCCCGCAGGAGGGCATTGGACCCGCACCCTCCTGGGCACCGAAGACGGCTTTTTCCTTGCGGTGGGCTCCAGTTGTAACCTTTGCGAAGAGGACAATCACTGGCGGGCCGCCGTGCACTGGTGCACCTGGGAAGGTAACTGCCGCCTCTTTGCCACGGGCGCCCGCAACTTCGTGGGTCTGGCGTCGCGGCCCGATACCACCGAAGTGTGGGCCACCGAAAACGGCCGGGACTGGCAGGGGGACGACATACCCCCTGACGAACTCAATTTGGTAATCGACAGCGGCGATTATGGCTGGCCGTATTGCTCCGGGAAGGCCCTGCCCGACCCCGACTACGATGACACCGCCCGCTGTCGGGAGACGATGCCCTCCGCCTTCGACTTTCCGGCGCACTCGGCGCCGCTTGGCATCGTGTTCTACAACGGGGCGCAATTTCCCGACGAGTACCGCGGCGACGCGTTCGTCGCCTTCCATGGCTCGTGGAACCGCGCTGAAAAAACCGGCTACAAGGTGGTGCGAGTCCACTTTGACGAAGACCGGCCCGTCGGCGTCACGGACTTTCTGTGGGGCTTTTTGAATGGCGGTGAGGTATCCGGCCGGCCAGTCTGGGTGACCGAGACGCCGGACGGCAGCCTGCTGGTGAGCGACGACGAGGCGGGCCGCCTGTTCCGCGTGGAGTATGTCGGGTGAATCCCGGAACACGCGACTTGCGCTGGCCTGGTTCAGTTTTCAAGGCCCGATGGGGCCATTCCGGCCAAATAGTATAAGAACTTGCCTGCATTTTCCTGAGGCATGGGGGGCGCTGGAGCAGGGAGGGAGTGGACGTGGCTCCCGGGTCCGGACGGTCGGGTCCGGGCATGCATCATCGTATTATTGGGGCTTGCCGCCCTGGCCAACCCGCTCCCTGGCGTGCGCGCCGACACCGCCGTTGCCTGCGGCGCCGAAGAGGAACTGACGCCAGCGATTGTCTATGACAACCAGTCCCAGAGCTTCTCGGTCGTCTTTTCCGCATTCCGCGACGGCTCGCTCAAGCTCTACGTCAAGCAGTACACCCCGGCGTTTTTGCCGGTGCAGATGCGCCCCTGGCAGTTCCCGCCCACGGACCAGTACGCGGTGCTCCTGACGCCGGAAAACCGCTCGAACGCCAACCCGTCCCTTGCCCAAGTCAACGGCACGTACTACGTCGCCTACGCCGCGGATTCAAACCGAGTTGTCGTCAGTCTCTACAGCCCGACTTGGGCGTTCATCCGCCAAATCAACGCGACCAACGACACCTCCTTGCTGGAGAACGACCCGTCGCTGGCGTATTCCAACGGCACGTTCTACCTGGCCTACGAAAGCTTCGAGACCGGCAACTGGCGCATCCACCTGAGGACCTACGACAGCGGCTTCAATCTCCGGAACACGACCCCTTTGACCTTCACGCCCAACGGCGAGCTCTCTCCTTCGCTGGCTGTCGTCAACGACAGGCTGTACGTCGCGTACCGCACCTATTTTGAGGGCGAGGCCTTCGCGAGCATCTTCGTGGACGAGTATGACCTCTCCCTGAATCTGCTGCGCACGATTCGCGTCACCGACGACCCGCACGCTGTGCTGCCCTCCCTGCACTTCAAGGATGGCCGGTTCTTCGTCGACTTCGCCCACCAAGACGATGACGACTACAACATCGTGGAGCGCCAATACGACGCAGACTTCGGCTTCGTGCGCGAATTGGCGGTGACCGCGGGGCCGGCCGATGAGGTGTCGCCGGGCGTCATCCGCGAATTCGGAGCGCAGTATCACGCGTATTCAACGGACGAGCACGGCGTAAGCGACGTGGCCGTGCGCATCTGCGGCGACGTCTGCGTGCTCCCGGAGCTTGCGCCAAGCCTCCTGGACTACGGTGCGGACAGTGCCGAAGGCGAAGTCCTCCTGCTGCAAAGCGCGCTCAACAACACGGGGCTGGAGAGCGCCTCCAGCGTCAATGTGAGCCTCTTTGCCAACGGCGTCTTGGCAGGCTCGCAGCTTCTGGATGCGCCGGCCAACTCCAGCACGGCCCTCCAGTTCAACTACACGGTTCCCCAAGGCGTCTCGCGGCTGCTGCTGGTCGTCGACCCCTCGAACAGCACGCAGGAAGAGAACGAGAGCAACAACGAAGCCGCTCTCGATTATTTCGCGCTCAACATCTCGCTAAGCCAAGGCCGGAACCTCATCTCCGTGCCCATCGCCCTCAAGAACGCGTCCCCGCAGCGCGTCTTTGCGCCACTAGGCAGCGCGCTCAACCTGACGTGGGCGTATCTTGCCGCCGACGCGACCGACCCCTGGAAGTCGTACGACCCCCAGGCCCCTGCATTCGCGAACGACCTGGCGGCCATCACCGATGACATGGGGCTCTGGGTCGTCCTCAACGGCGACGCGACGCTGCCCCTTGGCGGCCGCCTCGACGCCCACCTGTATGACCTCCAGGTGGGCTGGAACCTCGTCGGGTATCCCTTCGACGGGACAAGGGACGTGCAGGACGTCCAGAACGGCTCCATCCTGCGCCACCGCAACTACACCATCCTCTACGGCTACGACCCCGCCAGCGGAGCAACCCCGTTCTACAACCCCAACGACCCCGCCAGCACCCTTGCCGATATGTCGAGCGGCCAGGGCTTCTGGGTCTATGTCCCTGACTTCGACGGCGACGGACTCAGCGATGGCGAGGAGGAGTACGAGTATTTCCGCGAGCAACTCCTCGAAAGCGAAGACTTCTCGTTCTGGACGGCGGCCAGCCGCATGCAGTTTGGCGCCACGCTGCACTCAAACTGGCAGGTCGCCAATCCGCCCAACTACACGCTGCTCTTCGGCATCGCCAAGGATGACCGCTACCGCCTCACGACCACCGGCGTGGCCGACATCGCCTTCTCCGTCAACGTCAATGATCCCACCTTTGCGGGGCTCTGCGACTACGATCTGGAAGCGCTGGCCCAGCAAGCCGTCCTTGAGCTCCTCAACGTGACGGTCCAGAACATCGGCGGCCTTAGGCTTCCCCCTGCTCGGGAGAACAAGACCTGGGTGCATCTGGGCTCTACGGCGGAGACTGCGCCCTACTACTCGGAGCTTCGCCGCGCCGTCGTCCTGACCGCCTACTGGAGCTATGAGGGGGACTTCGACCTCTCGCCCGGTGTCTATATCGTCAAGCTCGCCCACAACCCTCTCCCTCCGAAGCAGATTCCGCCGCAGTTCGCCAACATCATCTCCTCGCTGAACACCAGCAACAGCCTCTTCCGCATCGAGCGCCAGGGACTCAACCAGACGGCAAACGACACCGACAATGACACCTTGCCAGACGGAACAGAATATGCCGACCTCATGTATCCCCTGAACACGGATCCGGACCGGGACGGGCTCTCCGACCCAGTCGAGGTCTACACGACCAATACCAGCCCGGAGCTTCGGGACACGGACTTCGACGGGATCCGCGACGCCGTCGAACTGGGCCGGGACGGCAGCGACGTCGACAACCTGACGGCCTACGACGAAGACCCCGAGAACACCGACGCGGACCCCAGCACGCAGACAGACCCCCGATATCCCGACACGGACGACGATGGCCTGCCCGACGGCTGGACGGACGGCTGGGAATACTCGCTGTCGTGGGGCTATGACGCCCGCCGCGAGGGCTGGCGGGCCACCGCTGCCCCGAACACAGTCCTCAACGTGCCGATTCCCACGCATGAGCGCGTCGAGGGCGAGGACTTCGACAGGGACGGCATGGTGGACGTCGGCCCGTGGAACAACGGCACACAGTTTGGGGCCGGCGAGACGGATCCCAACACCAACGACACCGACAACGACACGCTCCCCGACGCCTGGGAGGTGCTCTGGAAGATTGACCCGCTCAATGCCACCGGCTCCAACGGCTCTGCTGGGGACGTGGACGTGGCGGCCTTCCCGCTCAACGAAGCGCCAGCACCAGATAACCTCAGCAACTTCGCGGAGTACGTGGCCAGTACCAACCCCCGCACCGCGGACACTGACGGTGAGGGCGTGCTTGACGGGACAGAAGTTGCTGCCGTCGTCCTGAGGACCAACGTGCCGGACGGCGCAGCGTCCTTCGACTACTACGGAAGCGTCAATGCCTCCGGCGGGCAGGAATGGGTCTGGTTCGCAGGCAACAAGTACTTCTTCGACCGCCAGGAGGTACCGGCCACTCCAAACACCATCGTCTCCGGAACATGGTCCGAAAAATTCCTGAGCTTCAACGACCCCAAGAACATCACGTTCATCGCGCTGCTCGACGACAACACGGTCGTGAGCCGCAACGCTTCAGCCAACACTATCCTGGTCTGCAGGCAGACCTGCTTCGTCTATGGCTTCGCCGCGCCGCAGGCCCAGAACACGACGCCGCAGCTCGCCTTCAAGGGCAGCGAAGTCTACACGACGGACCCGCTGCATAACGACACGGACACAGATGGCATCCCCGACTCCCTGGAGCCGACAGGCGACCCCGACGCGGACGGCGTCGTCAGCGCCCGGGACTACGATTCCGACAACGACAACATCCCAGACTGGTACGAAGACACTGTCCTGTATGGCAGCACGCGGTCCTTCGCAGCAACGGACACGGACGGCGACGGACTGCTGGACATGGTCGACACGGATTCAGACGCCGACGGCATCCTAGACGAGCAGGAGAACCCCTTCTTCGGCAGCAACACCAGCTACACCGACCCGGACACGGACGTGGACGGCCTCCTCGACGGCGCCAACATCACCGTCTCCACCACTCCCACGGATCCCCAGCACTACAAGCTCGTCTTCTTCCTGGCGCATGCCATCTCCTATGAGAACCGCACCCTTGACCTCGTGTTCTGGGGCGAGCGGTCGCTGGCCACGAACGCCTCGAATCCGGACACGGACAATGACTTGCTCTACGACGGATTCTCCCGTTATGCCGGAAGCGGCAACCAGACGCGGCTTGTGCACTATGGCGAGCTCTCCTACCGCGCCCTTCCCTTGAACAACGACACCGACGGTGATCGCCTCCTGGACGGCGTCGAGGTCGCAGGCTGGCCAGTCTTTGTCACAGACGTCGGAGGCAACGCGCGCAGCCTTCATGGTGATTCCAGCCCGACGCAGCTTGACGCGGACGGCGATGGCCTCAATGACACCGCTGAATTCCTTCGGACGGCAGGCAACATGACGGACACAGATGGCGACGGGCTCAACGACAGCGTCGAGGACCGCAACCGCAACGGGCGGCTAGACCCTGGAGAGACCGACCCCCTTGACCGCGACAGCGACGCAGACTTCCTCCCCGACGGTATTTTCGACATGGACGGCAACGGCACAATCATCGCCGGGGAATACGAGGACCTCGACAAAGACGGCCTTATCGATGCAGGCGAGACCGACCCGTCGAATCCCGATTCTGACGGGGACGGCCTCGTGGACGGTTCTGAAGTGCGCGTGGTGCGCTTCCGCACAAGCGCGCTAGGAGGCAACTACTCCGTCTCCGGGACCTGGGTCGCCCTCGACGTGGGACGCGAGGCGCTCATCACGTTCGGCCCAACCCTCCTCAACATGTCGGCCTTCCTACCAGGCACGCTCTTGTCCTACAAAACTCCGGAAGGCTATGCCATCGCCTACAATGCCTCAGGGCCCGCGCTTTTCATTATGGCCCCCGCTGTCAACCATACGCTATCACGCCTTGTAGGTCTCCCCGAGCAGGCGCCGACGCCAAACGGAGAGTACGGAGCGCGCGAAGCCTATTTCCGCGTCGGCGCAAACCCGCTGTCCAACGACTCCGACGCGGACGGCCTCCTCGACGGGCAGGAGTTCCACAACCTCTCAACCTTCGAGAGCCGCTATCTGCAATTGTTCGACACGGACGGCGATGGCGTCCTCATGCTGCTTGACATCGACTCGGACGACGACGGCATCCTGGACAGCCACGACCTGTGGCGCACCACCAACAGCACCGTCGCCCCGTATTACAACGCCAGCACCGCATCCTACTGGGAGCGCTTCTGGTGGAACGACTTCGACGGCGACGGCAGCATCAACGCCTTGGACAACGACTCCGACAATGACAATGTCTCCGACGGGGCGGAGGACGCCAACAATGACGGTCGGCGCGAGGACGGGGAAGGTGACCCGCTCAGCAACGACCAGGACGAGGACGGCCTCATCGACACGATTGAGCCGCTCTTCGGCCTCAACAACACCAATCCTGACACGGACGGCGACGGCATAAACGACGGCCAGGAAGTCGGCTGGAACACGGACCTGGATGGGGATGGCCGTATCAACGCCCTTGACCCCGATTCCGACAGCGACGGCCTGCTTGAAGGCTCCAACCAGACCGTCCTTCGCAGCGCGACGCGCTTCGAGGCCTTCGCGCTCAACAACAGCGTGGCCTACGTCAACCTAACCGATGACATAGTGCTCTTCCTGGGCGAAGCAGGGTTCGGGACCATGGCCTACGAGCCCGACTCGGACTCCGACGGCCTCTGGGACGGCCCAGACCCGGCCAGAGTGGGCAACAAGACGTACACGGGCAAGCTGACGCTGGGCACAGTCACCCTGGATTTGGAGGGCATCAAGGGCTCCTCCTACTATAGCGGCGTGATCGCCGCGCTGCCTCTCAAGATCCACGGAGAGCTCTCGGCGGGCACCAACCCGCTCAACAACGACACCGACGGCGACACCATCGAGGACGGCGACGAGCTCAACGGCTACTTCCTCCAGGCAGTGCCATTCGAATGCCGCCGGTATGACGGCAACCTCGCCCTCTTCATCAACGATCCGGGAGACTACATCCTCGCCTTCCAGACCGAGGCCCTCAACCTCAACATCGGCGGCCAACGGCACTTCTCCGTCAACGTCTCCGACCTCAATGGGACTGCGCTTGCCCTCTACAGCGAGCAGTTCGAGCCAAGCATCTTCTTCCCCGAGACCCAGTACTACCCCTACGAGCCAGGCTACGTTGGCGCATCGGGCACCGCGGCAGTCTACCACCACGATGTCCTGCTCAGCAACCTGTCTGCCGGCCCCCTCACCGTCACCTTCAGCAGCCCCGACGCCGCCATCGGCACGTATCCGCTGCTCCTCGCGCGCGGCGGCCTAAGCCCTGCCAACAACGACACCGACGCGGACAACCTGTCTGACCGCGCCGAGGTATTCGACGCCTTGTCCTCGCAGGCAGGCGGGCAGCCGTGGCGCCTGGCGCGGAACCCGGATTCCGACGGCGACGGCATCCCCGACAAGCTGGACGCGTTGCCGGTCGACACGCCGTGGCGCAACAACCTGGACGCGGACTACGACGGCGTCTGGGACAAGATCGACCTGCAGCCGCAGACCGTCGTGGGCATGCAGTGGAAGACTTTGCACCCTCCACGCATGGTATATTACAACGCCACCTACCGCGTCTGGGGCATCGGCGGGGAGGGCTGCGGCGACGTCCCGCCCTGGGAGCTGACCAAGGTCGCCCTCCTGCCTGACTGCCCCTCGCGCTTCAAGACCGGCGACGGCCATTGGAAGGTGCAATCCGGGTTCCACCGCAGCGACATCAACACGGCCTCTGCCAAGAAGGCCATCAAGGAACAGATCGTCGTCGAAGCCGGCTACGTCATCAAG